>JBCCBI010000236.1:0-8760 GCA_039034155.1 Deinococcota bacterium
GTAGTAGGCTTGCGCCGCGTTGTGGGTAGCATGAAACATACTGCCTTCTCGAGTTAACACCTGTAAGGCTTTAAAAGAACCCGCACTCGCAAAACGGCTCGAGTCAGTAAGTGCTTTAAAGATCATTTGGCAGGAAATAACTGCACCATCTCGGCTGGTGTTATGGGGTGTACTCAGTTGGTTTGGATTATCTCTCAAATCAACTATAAAAGCAATATTTGAGATGGTGATGGTTGCGTTCCAAACGCTGCCATCATCTTGAGGTTCTACTATTGTAAATGTACCCTTTGGTAAGCTTGCTAAGCCTCTTTGACTGCGTTGTTCACCCTCGGCAAAGGCAGCTTCAATAGCTTGGTTAAAACACTCGAGCCCATAACTACCGATAAGGTTCTTAAGTCGTGTCGCGGCAATGCGGCAGGCTGCAATTTGCGCCCATAGGTCGCCTCTTACAAAATCAGGTAAACGGGAGTTTGTATAGATGATGTCAAAAACCGATGCTAGTTGTTGTCCTTTGTCAAACAGTTTAATAGCCGGTAAACGCAGACCCTCTTGAAAAATTTCTGATGCTTTGACCGACATAGAACCTGCGGTCATACCACCAATATCATTCCAGTGGGCAATGGTGGCAGTCCAAGCAATCAGCTCACCTGCTGCAAACACAGGTAGCGCAAGAACAACATCGTTTAAGTGGGTAACACCCCCATAAAAGGGGTCGTTTGTAATGAACATATCCCCTTCGTGAATATTCGTATGAAGCTCTAGAATTTGTTTGACAGCTTTATCTAAAACGCCCACAAAGGTGGGAATTCCTGCACCAGAAGAAAGCAAATCACCATTTGCTGCAGTGACGGCCGTACCGACGTCTAACACTTCATAGATGATGGGGCTCATAGCAGTCTTTTTGAGCACAACAAACATCTCATCACAAGCTGCATGTAGTGCTTCTTGAATGACCATAAGACTAATGGCATCATGTTGAACACTCATAACTTTACCTGTAAACAGTGTACTGCTTTTGCGCATTTTGGATACAGATCAAAGCTCCTCTTACGCCAATGAATATTCTTCTGTTCAATACATAAAAAGAAGGCGCGAGAAAAATCTCCTACACTTTTTGAGGTAAAATAAGAATTAGCTTCTAAATTTGACTTTAAAAACAAAATTCTAATGAGAAAAGAGGGGGTAAATGGTAGAATATTCTTTTAAGAAGGCTCTAAATAAACGAGATTTAAAGATTCTTGAGCTTATCCAAGGCAACGCGGCCATCACCAATGTTGAGCTGGCGAGGCTCGTGAATTTATCGCCCTCGGCAACACATGGCAGAGTAAAACGACTTGAAGAGGAAGGCTATATTGAAAAACGCTTAACAGTACTCAATCGGGACCAACTTGGCTTTGACATGCTCTGCCTCATTTTGATCCGCCTTAAAACGCATCAGATTGAACAAATTAAAGAGTTCTATGAAAGCATTGAACATTTAGAAGAGGTACTCGAGTGCTATCACATAACAGGTGAGCATGACTATGTTCTTAAAGTTGCCCTGCGCAACCATATTGAACTTAGAACGTTTGTACTCGAGCAACTTACCCCCCTACCGTATATCGCAACTGTGCTGACAAGCTTGGTTCTCGAGGAGGTGAAATTTACGACTGCTCTACCTCTTACAACAGCCAAAAGAGCAGTAAAGAAAGAATAGAGGTTTACCAATGACTACCGAAAGCTACCTTAAAAAGGGTCAACAAATGAGTCAAATGCTGCATGACAAGCGTGCCCTAATGCGTTCAAAGAAGTTTGACACAATTGCTGTGCACGGTATTTATGACATGCAAGAAGCGCTTGCCAACCAAGGCAGCATTATTGAACCCATTTACATGAGCTCAGCTCAGCATTTTGAGAACAGCGATCACCTAGAAACCGCGCTAGCTTATCAAATGCCAGCTTGGGGCTACACGCGAATTGCAAATCCAAGTATTCATTACTTAGAACAAACCCTGTCGCTGTTAGAAAGCTACGGTTGTGAAGAGGCCGCTGATGCTGTGGTGACAGGTTCTGGCATGTCGGCTGTTTTCGCAGCAACGCAGCCCTTTTTAAGCCGAGAATATGCACAAGACATGAATATCGTTGTGTCAGGGAAGTGCTATGGCGGCACCTTCCAACTTTTTGCAGAGCGTTATGCCAAAGAAAATGGGGTAGATGTTCGTTGGATTCAGAACAATTTAGATCTTGACGCGTGGGAACAGCAGATTGACGATAAGACTCGCTTTCTGTATACAGAAACTCCTAGTAACCCCGGTCTGGCAATGGCAGATATTAAGTCACTAGCTGAGCTTGCGCACCAGCACAATTTAACCTTGATTGTTGATAGTACGTTAACCTCCCCAGCGCTCATGAGACCGCTGGATTTAGGTGCAGATATTGTTATTCACTCCTTGAGTAAAGTCATGAATGCAACAGGTATGAGTATAGCTGGTGCAGTGATTGCGAAACATAATATTGTTGCTCGAGTTGGCTCAGATGCTATGAAGGTAAATTTTGCTCACTATGTCAAACTTTTACCTGCACGTGATTTTGGCCCAACGATGAGCCCTTTTAACGCCGTTATGATTTTGAATGACCTGCGTAGTTTACGCCAACGTGTTGACCAGATGAGTCAAAGTGCGCTTAAGGTTGCGCAGGCGTTAACTGAAATGCCTGAAGTTGAGCAGGTGAATTATCCTGGTTTGGCGGGATTTCAAGGGTACAATATTGCTAAGCACTACATGAAACTGGTTGATAGTGACGAAAATCGCTACGGTTATATGATGAGTTTTCTCGTCAAAGACGGTTTACAAGCAACCCGAGACACGCTGGATAAACTCAAGATGATTTGGCGGGCTACCGATCTGGGGCGTGTAAAAACCGTAGCGGTTATTCCGGCAATTTCAACACATCAACAGCAAGGTGAAACAGGACGTAGCGTTGCAGGAATACCTGCCAACCTTATTCGTTTGAGTGTTGGACTCGAGCATCCTGATGATATTATCGCTGATCTAACACAGGCACTCAAAAGCCAAACTAACGTCGTCCGTGAGTTGCAAATAGCAAGCTAAATCGTTAATCCTCTGTGGGCAAGTTAGCAGTAGAACTGCTCATAGAGGATTCTTTATGAGGGCATGAATTTTAAGCATTGGTTTTAAGTGATGATCTTAGCATCCCTTGACAGGTTAGATAACACCTCAGGACCGTCCTTTCTAAGGATCACAATATCCTCGAGGCGAATACCAAAACGCCCTGGTAGATAAATACCGGGTTCAATTGAAAAGACCATGCCCTCTTCTAAAATTGTCTCCGAGCTCGAGGTTATGTAGGGGGGTTCGTGGATGTCTATGCCTAACCCGTGTCCTGTGCGGTGCACAAAGTAGTCGCCGTAGCCTGCCTCGGTAATGACATTCCGAGCTGCTTCATCAACGGTCTTGGCAATTGCACCGGGTTTAGCAGCTTGTATGGCGGCTTGGACAGCTTGCTCAACAACTGCATGAACGTTAGCGTAGTCCTTGGGCGGCTTGCCGATAACCACAGAACGTGTTATGTCAGATGAGTAAGTTCCTTTTTGCCCACCCAAATCAATAACCAATACATCGCCGTGTTTAAGCACCGTGTTGCCCGTGTGATAGTGCGGAAACGCGCCATTAGCTGCTGCCCCCACAATTGCAAAGAGCGGTTTGGCGCCATTGCTTAAAAAGCTCTCTTTGATAATTTCCGCAATGTCTTCTTCAGTTTTACCCGCCTCAACTGCTTCAACTGCAGCTTGCATGGCCTTATCTGCAAGGCCAGCATTGAGTTTGAGTTCTGCGTACTCAGCCTCATCTTTGCGCATACGCAGTAACCCAACGGTACTTTCAGTAAAGACATGGTTGGCGTTAGGTAGTGCGCCTAAGAGCAAAAGTGCAAAATCAGCTCGCATGGTTTCGTCAAGCGCAACCGTGATTTCAGCCGGCAGCTCGAGCTTAACCAAAGCCTCTTGCAAAGCCGCATTGGGACCGTCATCATCTGACCAGGTAACAAAGGGTAAATCTGTTTCTTGACGGCTGCCGTCAGCATTGAGTACAGGCATTAACACGACTGCCTCGTGTTGACTTATGAGGAGCAGACAAGGGCGCTCATCTGCATGTGGATGAAACCCAAGTAACCACTGCATGTGGCTCGAGGGGCCTAGTGCTAGGAGGTCAACACCTTCACCTTGCATGGTTTGCCGAACGTTACTAAGGCGTTTTTGTACATTCATTTAATCAGACCATCCATAAACTTCTCTTGCGCGTTCTTGACTTAAAAATCCGTTCTTAATATCTGCTTCAATTGCGGCTTTATCTCGCTTTTTAGGGTCACCTAGACCGCCCCCATTACCGGTGACTACACGAATTACATCATCTGTGTTGAGGCTGTAACCACTTACAAACGAGTAGCGCTCAGTTGTGCCGTCTGTCTTGATGATTTCAACATAATTTGCTGAGCCTTCTTGGGCCTCTTCAACAGCCCAAGGCAGAATTTTTGAGCGTGTGTAAGCGGCTGTAACAAAGGAGTTATCTGAGCGAATGCGGTACTCGAGCTTAATCCCATTACCACCGCGCCACTGCCCTTCGCCGCCCGTGTTGGTATTGAGTTCCATGCGGTCTACAACTAGCCCATTACGCGCTTCTGATATTTCTGCAGGGGTGTTGTAAGTTTCACCGTGAAACCCTGAGAAGATGGCACTGTTACCATCCCTACCTCGGCTAGCTCCCCAGCCGCCTAGTTGCGGTTCAATGACTGTGTACTGCCTGCCTGTATCTGGATGTATACCGCCTACAAAAGTGCCACAAATAGACGAGAAATGACCTGCCGGTAGTCTTTCAGGCATGTGTGGCGCAAGGCAGCGCCACATAAGGTCATAAACACGCACTTCGGTTTCAAAGTAAAAGCCGATGGCGGCAGGTTCCTGAGCGTGGAAAATTGTGCCCTCTTTGGTGAGTAGCTTAATGGGTCTAAAAGAACCTTCGTTACACGGTGAGTAAGGATCGGTGATGGACTTAAAAATCATCTGCGCGCAGATCATTACACCATCACGACTAGTGTTAGTACAGGCAGGGTCTTGGTCCGGGTTATCGCGCAGGTCAACCGTAAACTCATCTTCTGAAATAGTGATCTTGACATTGTAAGTGCGCCCATCATCTTGGGGTTCACTTAATTCAAAGGTGCCGTGTGGTAATTTGCTAAGCTCACGTTTGGAGACAGCCTCACCAAAATCCATGAAGTTTTGTACCGCTTGCTCAAAGGTGTCAAGCCCGTATTTGTTAGCTAGAGACTCGAGCCTTTTGGCACCTATCCTCACAGATGCAATAGCTGCCCAAATATCACCTTCTAAAAAGTCCGGCATGCGTGAATTTACGGTGATGATGTCCATGACGCTCTGAATGGGTTCACCCCTAGAGATCATTTTGATCGCGGGTAAACGCAGGCCTTCTTGAAATATCTCGGTGGCATCACCTGAGAGTGACCCTGGGGCCATCCCGCCAACATCAGAGTTATGGGCAATATTGGCTGTCCACGCAATGAGTTTGCCATTTGAGAAAATAGGCATGGCGACTACAATGTCATTTAGGTGCGTAACCCCACCATAATAAGGGTCATTGGTAACAAAAACATCACCCTCTTCAATTTGATCTTCAGGAAATTTGGCTAGTATGACGTGCACAGCCTTATCAAGTACCCCAATAAACGCGGGAATCCCTGCACCTGAACTGGCAATGTTACCTTTAGCATCCATAATGCCTGTGCCCATATCCAGCACTTCATAAATGATAGAACTCATGGCAGTTTTACGCATGGCGGCAAACATCTCATCAGCAGTGGCTTGCAGTGAGTTTTGGATGATTTCTAAAGTAATGAGGTCAGTTGCCATTACAACTCCTTAGAGTTCAATATGAATGTTGCCGTAAGCGTCAACACTTACCTGATTATTAGGGTGAATTACGGTAGTTGTACCTGAATCTTCGATAATAGCAGGGCCGGAGAAAGTCATGTTTGGCTCGAGCTTCTCCCCTTGATAGATGGTGGCTTCGTGCGTGCCTTCTAACGCATAGTCAACCTGTCTTGTGCCTTTGATGGCATCTTCAAGGCTTGCCCCAGATGCTGCTCGAGCTTGCATATTAAGCTTGCCAACTTCTGCAGATGCCACCAAGTGAATACCGACCATTTCAACAGGTGCCTTGAGACGGTAGGTGTATTCGCGTTCGTAGGTTTCGTTGAAGCTCTCGGTAATTTCACTCAAGCGTTTATTGGTGATAACGCCATCAGCCAGCAGTACCTCTGTTGTATGCTCCTGATTTTGGTAACGAAACTTGCCGTAACGAAGGAAACTTACCTTATCTTTCTCAATACCTTCATGAGCAAATTGTGTTAAGGCTTGCGCCTCAGTCTCCGCAAAGATAGCCTCAATAACCTCTCCTGAGCCTTCATCAAGTTCGGTTAAGCGGGTCACAAAATAATCGCGCCGCAAGTCTGACATCATCATGCCCCATGCCGAAAAGACCGCTGCACCTGTAGGAATGACAACCTTTTTAACGCCAAGTTCAGCAGCCAGTGCTACTGCGTGCATGCCGCCGCCACCACCAAAAGCAACGAGGGTAAAGTCTCTGGGGTCATAGCCTCTGTTGAGCGACACCAGTTTAAGTGCGTTCACCATGTTGTTATTAGCTATGCGAATAATGCCCCTTGCTGCTTCATTGGGAGTACACGATAAATCTGAGGCAACTTTGGCAAGTGAGCTTGCAACAGCATTCATGTCTGCTGTAACGTCACCGCCACAAAAATAATCTTTATTGATACGCCCTAGCCACAGGTTGGCATCGGTAGTGGTAGCTTCTTGTCCGCCTTTACCGTACGCGGCTGGTCCGGGGTCAGCACCTGCAGATTGCGGCCCTACGTGCAGTTTTTCAAACTCGTCCACCCAAGCAATTGAGCCGCCACCGTTACCAATTTCGACCAAATCAACCACTGGTACCATAATTGGGTAACCTGCTGAGCTGCGGCTACGCTCAATCCAGTAGTCTGTCATAATGCGAACTTGAGCGTTTTCAATAAGAGAGCACTTTGCCGTTGTGCCGCCAATATCTAGAGCTAAAATATTTGGCTCGCCAATGAGCTTGCCCAGTTCTGCCGCGCCCCAAAAACCACTGGCTGGCCCCGACTCAACCATCGTAATAGGAATTTTAGAGATAGAGGCTAGTGAATCCACCCCACAATTTGACTGCATAATATAAGGACTATGTTCAAAACCTTTTGCTTTTAAACCGTTATCTAGACGTTTTAAGTAGGTTTCAGCAATGGGCTGGACATAGGCAGAAAGCACTGTTGTGTTGGTGCGTTCATACTCACGCCATTCACGGGTAATCTGGTGTGAAGACACCACGGATACCTCAGGCCAAAGTTCTTGCACGGCGTTTAAGGTGGCTTGCTCATGACTGGGATTAGCGTAGGCATGTAAAAAACAAATTGCAATCGCCTCAACACCAGCAGCCTTAAAATCATCAATAATGCTAGCCAAAGGTGCTAAATCAAGGGAAGTCGTTTCTACTCCCTGGTAGGTCATACGCCCTGTTAATTCACGACGTAGATAGCGTGCTACAAAGGGCTTGGGTTTTTCATAATGCAAATTAAAAAAGTCAGGGCGATTTCCCCGCGCAATTTCTAAACTATCCCTGAACCCCTCAGTGGTAATAAGCCCAACGTTTGCGCCCTTACGCTCAGTTAAGGCGTTAATCACAACGGTTGTACCGTGCGCTAAAAAGTCAATTTCTTTTGGGTCTAAGCCGGCTTTATCAATCACATTAATAACGCCCTGTTCAAACTGAGGCGGGGTGGTGTCAGATTTAGCCGTAGAGACGCTAGCTTGTCCAGTTTCACCTATGGAAAAACAAACAAGGTCGGTAAATGTGCCACCCACATCTGTGGCAACTCGAGTCACTTTTTTAGCCATGGCTGCTCTTTACAAGGTGGCTTTGCGCTAGAAAGCAGGTTAAAGCAGGTGTATAAAGCTCATTTGCTAGAGCTTCTTTGGGTTCATTATAAAAGCCTGCTTCATGTAAAAAATTCACCGTACCAATGACCTGTCCCGCGCAGCTCACAGGAAAGTTGAGTACCGATTCACAGCCAAGTGACTGTATGAGTTCAAAGTCAGAAAAAACCTCTGCAAGCCCCTCTAGGGTGTTTGATCTAAAAATTTGGGCGTTGTCTAAAACATGTTCAGCCCAGGAGTTTTTAACCATGGGCTTTGTACCTGATACAGGGTAAGCATCTGGCATATTTGAGTAAATGCGCTCAGCTAGCTGGTGTTGATAATCAATCCTAGTCAGCGTCAAGAGTTTTGCGCCTACATGTGGTTTTGCTAATTCTGCAAAAGCATTGGCAATCTTTTCAAAGTTAGTTGCTTGTTGTACGGTTTGGGTAAATTTACTGCTGTCTACAGCCAAGGCTCAAATCCTTTCTGCGTACGTGTCACGCAGCCTTGCTTCCTCTTTGTCGATAACCGGTATGGCACTTAGTAATTTGCGGGTATAAGCTTCTTGGGGACTTGCAAACAAGCTTTGCGTTTCAGCTAGCTCAACAAGCTTGCCTTTTTCAAAAACAGCAACTCGGTTAGCAATGTTTCTGACAACCGACAAGTCGTGTGTGATAAAAACATAGGTTAAGTTTTCTTTCTCTTTTAAATTTATAAGTAAGTGTAAAATGCGAGCTTGTACCAAC
>JBCCBI010000237.1:0-8737 GCA_039034155.1 Deinococcota bacterium
ATTGGCAAAAAACAATGACACAAACCCCTTTAAAACATGCTGAATTAAAACGAGTTGTCGTCACAGGTATGGGCCCTGTTACCGCTATTGGAATTGGGGTAGATGCCTTTTTAGAAGGACAACACCAGGTCAAAAATGGCATACGCTGTATTCAAGCGTTTGATGCAAGTCCCCTCACCGTCAAAATTGCAGGTGAGGTTGACGTTGAAATCACCGACTACATCTCCAAAAAAGAAGCGCGGCGGCTTGACCGCTTTGTCCACCACGCACTCATTGGGTCTGAATTAGCCCGTGTTCATGCAGGTTTAAGTGAAGACGACATTGCTGGCGACCACACGGGTACTTGTTTAGGTTCGGGCATAGGCGGCATGATTACTTGGCAGGAAAACTCTGTAACGTATGTTGAACGTGGTGCTATGCGCATGAGCCCCTTTTTTATCCCCATGCTCATTGCCAACATGGCCAGCGGGCAAGTTGCTATGCGTTATGGCTTAACTGGACCAAGTAGTTCTGTAGTGACTGCTTGTGCGACGGGTTCTGGTGCCATTGGTGACGCTTACCGCATCATTCAACGTGGTGAAGCGGCCATTATGTTTGCTGGCGGCAGTGAAGCGGTTATTTCTGAAATGGGTATAGGTGCGTTTGCTGTTATGAAAGCACTCTCAACCCGTAATGACAGCCCAGAAACAGCTAGCCGCCCCTTTACTGCCTCACGTGACGGCTTTGTGATGGGTGAAGGTGCGGGCATTTTAGTTCTGGAAGATTACGATCACGCTAAAGCGCGCGGCGCCACCATCTACGCGGAGATTATTGGCTACGGCATTAGTGCAGACGCGTATCATATGACGGCACCTGCGCCCGGTGGTAAAGGGGCAGTGCGTTGTGTACAAGCGGCACTGAAAGATGCTGAGGTAAGTACTGATAAAATTGGCTACATTAACGCGCATGGAACTAGTACAGCGGCTAACGACCTTAACGAAACGTTGGCTTACAAAACGGTGTTTGGTGAGGCTAGTGTGCCGCCTATTTCTAGTACCAAGTCGATGGTGGGTCACACTTTGGGTGCGGCTGGTGGGGTGGAAGCGATTGCCACGATTCAAGCGCTCAATACAGGTATTTTGCCGCCCACTCGCAACTACCACGACCCTGACCCGGAGCTGGATTTGGATTACATACCCAACGAGCCTAGGGAACAGCAGGTAGACTACGCGCTATCAACTAATTTTGCGTTTGGTGGACAGAATGCGGCATTGATTTTTAAGCGGGTTTAGCTTTAGAACCTCAAAAGTAAATAAACTTTAAAGCCCTCGAGTATCTTGTCTCGAGGGCTTTTGTTTTCAAACATCAAGGCTAAACGTAATACTTGTAGCAATCACACAAAATGTTGTTACAGGCGTCTCAGGAATTGCTATCGTAATTTATGAAAGGGTGAAGGGGAGAAAGGGCGAAGGGGAGAGAACATCAGATAGGTGCATGTATCAGCGAATCGTGATGTTGCTATTGCAATCAGCGTAGATGTTTAGCATCAAGTTCACCCAACGTTTTCATGTGATATTAGATATGGCTGATGGCATCAAGAAGTTAGGTCTGAAGGTACCGACACTATCCAAACTTGCCAATGTATTTGACTAATGTCAGTTAAGTGCCTCGAGCAACAACTCCTTTGTCGTTACCCCTTCAATCACCTCAAACTCAACACCCTCAACGCCTAAATACCGAAGCTGATTAAACGGAGCTGCCACCCAGCTCGAGGTCACAACGGTATACGTAGCCTCATCTTCAATCATCACATCCGTTGCATACACAAAATCACCTGTGAGCGCGTTCAAATCGACCTCATCAAACACAGCGCGAATACTGCCGACAGATTGGTTGGCACCAGCTAGCATGGTGCGTAGGGTTTGCCCATCAACCTCAACTGTCACCACATCGTTGTTAAAGCGTAGAAACGCATCGTACTCGTAACGCTCGAGCGGCCCCTCAACTAAGCCTGCCCCAAATGACGTGTGGTTGAGCATGGCTACATCTGCCCCGGTGCGCTGGCGCAAGGTTTCAACCGCCCATTGAGCTGCCTCAAACACACTGTAGTTGGTTGCTACAGTTCCCAAAACCTCACTATCTTCAGGTGCTAAAAAACGCGTTTGAGTGCTGGTAAACACATCTTCAAACGGTTGCCACGTGCCACTGCCAGGCCCGTTCCCTTCAAAAACAAGTTCGGCATTGCCATCAGCTAGGTCATACGCGTGAAGCGTGACCAACTCACCCTTAAAGCCATTTTGAAAATAAAGCGTCTCACCACTGGCTGTTGCCACCATCTCTGACACAAAAATGTGATTGTGTCCGCCTACAGCAAACAGCACGTTGTTCGGTAACTGGCTAAGGATGTCGCGATCAGCAACGACCCCCGCATGGCTGAGCAAGATGCTGTAATCGCTCAAAATGGTGAGTTTATCGTAGTAGCTTGCCCACGATACTGGGTCAGGCAAGGTGATAAGGTCACGTGAGGCGGCTGCATAGGTGTTGAGCTGATTGGTGGCGATGCCCACGACATCTATCGTGACGCCATCAACGTTAATGGTATTAACAGCAGGCGTAAGACGTTGCCCCGTAGCTTTGTCCAGCACGTTGCCAATGACGACGATGCCGCGCGCGTCTGCCTCAGCTAAAAACTCGCTAGGGCTTAAAAAGTCAAATTCGTGATTGCCAATGTTGATGATGATGGTGACATCGCCCGTGGCTTGCAGTTCTTCCAAAAACAGCCAGTCGAGCATGCCTTCTGAGCGGGTGGCAAGGGCATTACCCAACTCAAAAACATCGCCATTCACCAAAATGTACACAGGGGTATCGGCAAAGTCTTTGCTGACGACTTCATCTATATAGTCGATGATGCTGCCATATTGGTCGTATGCAGAGTGCAAATCTGCCATGTTAAAAAAGCCAATATCAGCTTCTTGAGCGCTGCCAAAAAGGAACGCTGCAAGCAAAACCAAGCTGAGTGACGTGCGTTTTAAGGTATTTTGGATCAATGATTGAGGGTTCATGCACCACGCTATCACACAGATGTCATGAGGTTGTGACCGAGCTATTAGGTGCTAGTTGCTGGGAACATCTGCTAGATTAGAGCTATGCCGTTTACGGTGAGTCATGTTGCTGCGGTTATTCCTTTGAATAAAAAGCCGCTGGTGCTGTCTGCGTTGATTGTTGGCAGTATGAGTCCAGATGTACTGTATTTTGTGCCGGGTGTGCCAAGTTTGCCGCTAGCGCATAGCTTGCAAGGCTTGGTGCTGTTTTGTTTGCCAGTGAGTTTCGCGTTACTACTTATCTATTTATCTATCACAGGTTACTCAAACGCCCATTACTGGCGCTGTTACCGCCAGTGATTCAGCATAGGGTTGACGTTGACAGCTTTCAATTGAGGACGGTAAGGCAGGTTGCTCGAGCAACCGCCTCAATTCTACTAGGTGCACTTACCCACATCATCTGGGATAGCTTTACCCATATATCTGGCACAGCCGTTCAAGTATTACCCATCTTGCAGGCACCTGTTGGCAATTTTGCGGGTGAGCCGCTATATGTTTACAAATTTTTGCAGTATGCCAGCACGGTACTAGGCGGGTTTATTGTGGTGGTCTGGGTTGGGTATGTGTTATGGAAGGGGGAGGCTCGAGCCACCTCATCTGCAGCTACTTATTCACCCATTTACCTCGTATCTATGCTGACACTTGCGATGCTGACGGGATTCATTTACGGTGCAGTTGTGCTCAATCAGCAAGGTTGGCGGCACGCCGTAGTACAAACCGTCGTCACCAGCATGAGCACGTTTGCGGGGTTGTTAGTTGTCTTTAGCATCATCTGGTATATTTTGAGCAACCGTATACGTTTTACTAAGTCTTGATGCCAACGTAGTCAGTTTGAAGTAACGCTGCTTTTTATTTTTTGAACGCTGATAACCTGACGATTCCCAAGTACTTACGATACTTTTAGATCGTAGATGATCTTTAGACGAGGTGTTTATGTCTACCGAGGTTAGAGAAACTCAGCCCAATTCAACCGAGAATGTGTTTCATCATCCTGGTCTGCGAAATCCGGGGACGCCATTTCATACAGATTTATTGCAGCGTACTTTCGTGAACCGCAGTGCCGTCGAGCGGCGGGCTAAAACGCTCCCGGCGCGGCGTAGTGTTAAAAAGGATTACCAAGCTGCTTGGCTCCTCAAAGTCATCACCTGCATTGATTTAACGACCCTAGCTGGTGATGACACAGTGGGGCGAGTTGCCCGTTTGTGTGCCAAAGCGCGTCAGCCAGTAAGAGGGGATTTGCTCGAGGCTCTTGGCGCGCAGCACCTTGGTATTACGACCGGTGCAGTGTGCGTTTACCACGACATGATTCCGGCTGCTGTGGACGCTTTACGCGGGAGTGGGATTCCAGTCGCAGCCGTATCAACCGGCTTTCCGGCTGGTTTGTCCCCCTTTGAGCAACGCCTTGCTGAAATTCACGCGTCGGTGGCAGCGGGTGCAGCAGAGATTGATATTGTCATCAGCCGTAGACACGTGCTCACCGGTAATTGGCAGGCACTTTATGACGAAATTGTGCTATTCCGCGAAGCTTGTGGCGACGCTCACCTCAAAGCTATTTTGGCAACGGGGGAGCTCGGCACGTTACGCAATGTCTATAAAGCCAGCATGGTTGCCATGATGGCTGGGGCGGACTTCATCAAAACCTCAACAGGTAAAGAGTCGGTCAACGCCACCTTGCCCGTAAGTCTTGTAATGGTGCGGGCGATTCGTACCTACCTCGAGCAAACTGGCGTGCAGGTGGGCTTTAAACCCGCAGGTGGCATTCGCACCGCTAAAGACGCCCTCGCCTGGCTGGCACTGATGAAAGACGAACTGGGGCGGCCGTGGTTAGAGCCTCATCTGTTCCGGTTTGGAGCGAGTAGTCTGTTGGGGGATATTGAGCGGCAGCTCGAGCACCACGTGAGTGGACGTTACTCAGCAAGCTTCCGGCATCCGCTAGCTTAGCTTTACTTACCTGATGACATTTCAACTTCACGTCGATGACGACCTCAGCCTTGTTTTGTTAGAACCGCACCTGGCCGAAGAACTTTACGAGCTAGTTGATGCTAACCGCGACCATCTGCGTGCGTGGCTTCCCTGGGTGGACGCGCAAACTTCTGCTGAGGATAGTAACGCGTTCATCCTGAGTAGCTTAAAGACATTTGCGCAACGTAAAGGTGTCAGCACAGGCATGGTTTATAAAGGGCAGCTCGTGGGTACGCTCGGCAGTCACGATCACGATGACAACGTGAAGTCTGCTGAAATTGGTTATTGGATTAGTCAAGAGTTTCAGGGTCAAGGCATTGTAAGTTATGGCTGTAAAGCACTTTGTCGCTATCTTTTTGAAGTGCGTGGCTTGAACCGTTTGATGATTCGTTGTGCTACCGGTAATGCTAAAAGTTGTGCGATTCCTGAGCGTTTAGGGTTTACGCGTGAAGGTGTCTTGCGACAATGTGCGGTGGGGTTAGGAGATGCCCCTGGAGCACCTGAGATTTTATATGACATGGTGATTTACGGGCTTTTACGAGCTGAGTATGACGCGCTACCTTGGGCAGGAGTTAAAGCTTAAAACTAGTCTGACCAGTCAGATTTGTAAAGAAAATGAGGATGATACATGAGCATCGCAGAGATTTTTGAAACGATGGATTACGGGCCCGCACCGGAGAGTTCAGGGGTTGCTGAAGCGTGGCTCGAGCAACACGGTCACACCTTCAAATGCTTTATCGGTGGCAAATGGACGCGCAGTAAAAACGCCACCAGCTTTGAAACGGTCAATCCAGCCAATAAACAAGTGCTAGCCCGCATCACTCAAGGCACGGCTAAAGATGTAGATAATGCTGTGGCTGCTGCTAACAAAGCCCAAGCAGAGTGGGCTGCGTTATCTGGTCAAGCACGCGCTCGCTATTTATATGCCCTCGCCCGGCACATTCAAAAACACTCGAGGCTCTTCGCCGTCCTAGACACCCTCGACAACGGCAAGCCTATCCGCGAAACACGAGATATTGACATTCCATTGGTCGCCCGGCACTTTTATCATCATGCGGGGTGGGCAAGTTTAATTGCAGAAACCTTCCCCGACTACGTGCCTGTGGGCGTCATCGGTCAAGTTATCCCTTGGAATTTTCCCTTGCTGATGCTGGCATGGAAAGTTGCGCCAGCGCTAGCAGCGGGGAATACCGTTGTCCTCAAACCCGCTGAATTTACGCCTTTGACAGCCTTACTTTTTGCAGACGTCTGTAAAGAAGTGGGCTTACCCGCTGGCGTGTTTAATGTGGTGACGGGGGACGGACGCACGGGTGAAGCGCTCGTAAATCATGCGGATGTCAACAAAATTGCCTTCACAGGTTCAACTGAGGTTGGCAAGCGCATCCGCGAGCAGACAGCGGGAAGCGGCAAGCATTTATCCCTCGAATTAGGTGGTAAGTCGCCGTTTATCGTCTTTGATGATGCTGATTTAGACAGTGCCGTTGAGGGCGTGGTGGATGCTATTTGGTTTAACCAAGGTGAGGTCTGTTGCGCTGGCTCGAGGCTGCTTGTCCAAGAATCGGTTGCAGACACCCTCACCCAGAAGTTGCGGGCGCGGCTCGAGACGCTGCGAATTGGTTCTCCACTCGACAAAGCTATTGACATTGGCGCAGTGGTAGCAGCGGTGCAGCTCGAGCGCATCGAAAGCCTTGTTGCCCAAGGCATTAGCGAGGGTGCAACGTGCTACCAACCCTCATGGAATGTTCCCGAGGGCGGCTACTTTTACCCGCCAACGTTGCTTACAGACGTTGAACCTGCGTCCACCGTTGCTCAAGTAGAAATTTTTGGCCCCGTTGTCACCATGATGACCTTCCGCACGCCAGTTGAGGCCGTGGAACTTGCCAACAACACCCGTTACGGCCTTGCAGCCAGCGTTTGGAGTGAAAACCTCAATTTGGCTTTAGATATTGCGCCCAAACTCAAAGCGGGCGTGGTTTGGGTCAACAGCACCAATCAGTTTGATGCTGCCGCTGGTTTTGGCGGCTACCGCGAAAGTGGCTTTGGACGTGAAGGCGGCAAAGAGGGCATGACCGAATACCTTACGCCAGCCTGGTTGTCTCATACACCAGCGGAACCTAATGATGTCGCACCTGTAACCCATTCGCCCTTGCCCGGTAGTTCAGCTGAGGCAGGTGACCCACTCGCTATTAACCGCACCGCTAAGCTCTACATTGGCGGCAAACAGGCCCGGCCAGATGGTGGCTACAGCTACCCTGTCGTAAACCTAGACGGCACCCACATTGGCGATGCTAGCGACGGCAACCGCAAAGACATTCGCAATGCTGTTGAAGCTGCTCGTAAAGCATCAGGCTGGAGTAACGCTACCGCCCACAACCGCGCGCAGGTGATGTACTACTTGGCTGAAAATTTAGCGGCTCGAGCAGGCGAATTCGCTAGCCGTCTTGCTGCCATGACTGGTATGAAATCCAAGCAAGCTGCTAAAGAAGTTGAGGTGAGTCTCGAGCGCCTTTTCTACTATGCCGCTTGGGCAGACAAGTACGACGGTGCTGTCCACCACACACCTGTACGCAACGTCACCCTTGCCATGCCTGAACCGCTCGGCGTACTGGGACTTGTCTGCAGTGACGACGCGCCGTTGTTACAAGCCATTTCACTGATTGCCCCTGCTATCGCTATGGGTAACCGCGTGATCATTGTTCCCTCAGCGCGCTATCCATTGGCAGTGACTGACTTGTATCAAGTCCTAGAAACAAGTGATGTCCCCGCTGGTGTGGTGAACATCGTCACAGGTGACAGCCTCAGCCTCACCAAAACTCTGGCTGAACACGACAATGTGGACGCACTTTGGTATATAGGAAGTAGCGCGGGGAGTGCTCTGGTTGAAAAAGCCTCCGCTAGCAACCTCAAGCAAACTTGGGTGAATTACGGTGCACCTCGTGATTGGTTGGACGGTCAACAAGGGCAAGGTGAGCTGTATTTGCGCAAAGCTACACAGGTTAAGAATATTTGGGTTCCGTATGGAGAGTAGCTGCAGATGTTAAAGATTGATGGTCAAAGCCTACATTCGTTTCTGTGATTGGCAAAACATGCTAAAATTGCCAATATGGAGACGGTGAAGCTTGATAAGTTTGGTAGAGTGCTGATTCCAAAATCCATGCGTGACAAGCTCAATGTGGATGCTGACCAAGATTTACAATTGTCCATTCAAGATGGTGCGTTTGTGCTTACACCTCAACGGTCTGCTGTGTTGAAGATAGTGGACGGTTTGCCGTTACTCGAGGTTGAGGCTGTGGTTGAGATTGAAGATGTTAATGACGCGATAGACCTTGTCAGAAGCGAACGTGATGAGCAGCTAAGTGGCTTATGAGCGTCTTGTTTGATACTTCGGCATTGGTTGCAGCGGTGACTGCGCAACACCCTGAACATCACGCCGCTCGAGGCTGTTTTATCAAACACGTACAGGATGAAAATGACCAAGTTTGTATGAGCACCCATGCACTCGCTGAGTCATTTGCTGTTCTAACACGCATACCTAGGTGGCGTGTTAGTTCCGAACAAGCTAGGCAAATCATTGCTGGCATACATCCTCATGTGACGATTATTTCCTTAGATGAGGACGATTACATGTGGGCACTTGACCGTATGACATCTTTGAGGTTAGTGGGTGGTGCTATCTATGACCTCTTACACGCTCG
>JBCCBI010000238.1:0-8652 GCA_039034155.1 Deinococcota bacterium
GTGGGCGGGTTTTCTCGTGTGAGCAAGGTTTGGGCGGCCAGGTAACCATCTTTGCTATCGCCATGACCTTGCTGGGCAATTAAGCTGTCCTCCACTGGGAGGTTGTGGGCTTCTAAACAAGCTGCGTAACCTGCCAACCGCAACCCCGTCACCAAGCCTTCTGCTGGCGCAACCACGCCAATGCGCGTGTGCCCGGCCTCAAGTAAGTGTTCTGTGACCGTGTACAGCGCCATTTTACTGTCAATGTCAACCCAACTTGTGCAGGTGTCTAAGCTTGACAAGCTACGCCCCAGGGTGACAAAGGGAAAGTTGTGTTCGTGTAAAAAGGCAACTCTGGGATCATCCTGCTCAGCGGAGGCGAGCAAAATACCATCTACCCGTTGACTGCTGATGATCTCTTGGTAAACCGCGAGCGGGTCATCTGCTGGGGAGGCGTAGATTAACACGTGCCAACCGCGCTGCTCAGCTTGGACAATCACCTCGGACAAAAATTTATCCATAATTGGGTGCACTGCTCGCTGTGCTGCTGGCTTAGCGTAACCAATGGTGCGCGAGAGTTTGTCGCGCAAGGTGCGGGCGCTGGTGTTGCGGGTGTAGCCCAAGTTTTTGACGACGTCTAGAACGTGGTCTCGAGTCTTTTGGGGAATATTGCCTTTGTTGTTAAGCACAAACGACACCGTGGTGATGGACACACCGGCGGTTTTGGCAACATCTTTAATTGAGGGCATCTTTAATTGAGGGCATCATGATGGCGCAAGTTAGCGCGTGGCTAACCATTAACAAAACGTGCTTCTAGACAGTTACGAACAGCATTGTTTGCTAGCGCAGCCAGCGTGGAAAACGTCAATACCAAAAATAATGGCTTTAGCAGCATGCTCATCACCATAACAGCCACAACTGCGCTGAGTAAACCGAGCATAAACCCCGGATGATGTAAAAGCATCACCAAGGTGTTGTGGCTAGCTCCAAGTAAATTGGGCGTTTCCATGTGGAAACACACGCCCCAAGTTAGCAGCAGCATCAGCATGCCAGCCAACCCCGCACTGAGCCAAATTACCCGCAAATTAGCCAGCAGACTCGTTGAGCTTGCATAAGTCATGAGGTTAGCAGTATTAACACCAAAAAAGAGGCTGTAAACGCAGCCCCAGCCTAATGCGCACCAAAAATGGGCTTTAAAAAAGTCAAAAAACGTGCTGAAGGTAACGTCAGTAGGGTTGGTTTGCGCTTGGTGGATGGTGTACATAAGCGCTGCAAACGCTGCGGGTAGGGTGATGATGGGCAAGCTAAACACAACAAACGCCACGTTAGCCCAAATATAGGTAAACCCTTGGTCGCGAACGTCTGCTAGGGTGCGGAGGGTAACGCGGAAGGACTCGAGCACGTCCCCACCTAACCCTTCAACCCGCTATAGCTAATGCCCTGTACAAAATAACGTTGGAAGAAAAAGAAAACGAGGGCAAGCGGCAAAGTAGTGATGACCGAGCCTGCTAAAAAGACATTCCACTCGAGCGTATTCCCAAATTGCCCCCGCAAAAGTGCCAGACCAAGCGGCAAGTTAAGTAGGTCTTGATTCCCGCCCACAATAATGAGCGGGTCTAAAAACGCGTTCCATGTACCTTGAAAACTAAAAATAGCTAGCGCCGTCAAGGCCGGTGTAGCCATGGGCATCACCACCCGAAAAAATAAAGTGAGGCGGTTAGCACCATCCACAAAGGCAGCCTCCTCAATCTCTTTGGGCACAGATTCAAAAAATTGTTTCATCAAAAACACGCCAAAGGCATCAGCAGCAAGTGCAAAAATAAGTCCTTGATAAGTGTTAAGAAGCACAAGCTCTTTTAGGATAAGAAAGCGTGGAATCACCAAGACAATACCCGGAATCATCATGGTGCCAAGGATTAGAAAAAAGAGAACGCGGTTGCCCGGAAAGCGAATGCGCGCTAGCGCGTACCCTGCCAACGAATCGATGATGAGCCGTAGTAAGGTGACACTCACCGAATAAATCACAGAGTTAATGAGCCAGCGGTCAAGATTAAACTGAAAAATTCTGCGGTAGCCCTCGAGCCCCGGGTTAAATGTTAAGCGCGTCGTCGTAGCTGAGGCTGGTAAGGACGCGCCATTAGGAAGTCTGCAATCAACCCCAAACGGCGGTAGCGGGATGAGCGCTTGTGGTTCAGCTTGAATGGCGGGCAAACACTTGAAAGAATTACTGAGTGTCAAAATGAACGGGCCAAACTCGAGCAAGGCCAGCACAATCAGCCCGCCGTAAAGCACAACGGTCATGCTGCGTTTGAGCGCACTTGATTTAGATGCAACTGATGATGTACTCGAGGTTGGCTGGGTCGTTGTACTCATGAATACAGTGATTCCTTCACAAAACGCCGTTGCACCAAGGTCAGCACAAAAATAATCACAAAAAGTACCAATGCAGACGCGGCTGCTAAGCCCATATCTGAATTGCGAAAGCCACTTTGATACACACCATAGGCAATCGTCATGGTTGTTTTAGCTGGGCCGCCGCTAGTAATGACAAAAATTTGGTCAAACACTTGCAAGGTACTAATGAGCCCCAGCGTGACCACAAAAAACGTAGCCGGCGTAAGCATGGGTACAGTGATTTTGTGGAACACTTGCCAGCGGTTTGCCCCGTCGATCATGGCAGCTTCGTGCATTTGCTCAGGAATATCTTGCAGGGCTGCTAAGTAAATAATCATGAGCGAACCAATGGTCGTCCAGGTGTTTAGGATCATGATTAACAGCAAGGTGATGCTCGGGCCGCTGATCCACTCCCACAAAGTGAGGGTTGCTAGGCGGACGTTCACCCAATCGCCAGCCGTAGCGCGGGTAATGCCAAACAGTCCTAAGAGTTCATGGATGATCCCTCTCGAGTCATCCAGCCAAGTAATTGGCTCATAAATAGGAATCAGTGCGCTTAAGCCGATGTTGACGATGCCACCTTTGCCAAATAGCCACATGAAAATAAGCGAAATAACTACAGATGACGACACTGATGGAAAGTAAAACGCCGTCCGAAAAACGCCTTTACCGCGCAACCACTTTTGATTGACCAGCACGGCCAGCATAAGCGCAAACAGCGTTTGGAAAGGAACCACGCCAAGCGCGTAGTAAACCGTGTTTTTGAGCGAATTGTAAAAATCTTTTTGACGAATGCCGCGTTTAATTAGCAAGTTGTAGTAATTTTCAAAGCCCACAAACTCATACGCGCCCTCTTGCCGAAACGGGGTGATGCCGTTCCAGTTCGTAAAGCTCACAAAAATAGCAAAAAAGATAGGTAAAAATAAAAAAATTAAAAAAACAAGCAGCGCCGGCGTCATGAATCCGTAGCCAGCGAGGGCATCATTGCGTTTTAAGCGTTGTAGAGAATTAGTTGCCATAAGAATTGAATAAGGCCTTAGTAAGTAGATTTTTGAGGTGATGTGAAAGTTGAATTATGTTGCTCGAATCCGATAAAGACATTATCTACATCAGCTTAGCTTTGGAAATGAAATATTATAGCGTTGCTCAAATGATGGTGTGAGGCTCGAGCCTCCTAAAGCTTAAAGTATTTATAAACTACTAAAACGACCTCATCCTTAGATGAATGTACATTTGGATTTGATGTGTTTATCACTCGATATTCTCAGATTTTAGGCTCAAAAACCCCAAAATATGTCAACGGACAATGGATTTATCGTCCTGCAATATGAAAAGATGTGCAACCCTCTAGCAAAAGAAGGCTGCACACAAATGATTGAAATTTACTCGCTAAGAACTTCTTCAGCTACTAAACTGACTTCTTCGACAATAAAGTCAGCATCAACTGAGCCTTCAAAGCCTTGTTGGAGGGTACTGTTGAAGGTATCTGTAAAGACTTGGAAGCCAACTGGCAAAACCCAACGCTCAGCATAGGCTGTGCCGTTTAAGAAGTTTTGTACGCTAGCTGCGTCAAAGCCGGTGCCTTCAGACCGAGGAACCCAGGTGCTCACATAGATTTCTTCAGCAGATGGGCGTGCGGGTGCTGAGCCAAAGGTTGTTTCGCCTACAAATGCAGCGCCGTCTTCACCAGTTAAAAAGTTAACTAGTTGCCAAGATTCTTCTGGGTGATTGTTATCAGCAGCAACACCGTAGCAGACGCTAAAGGCCATGGTGCCTTCGCCAGCAGGACCAGCCGGTAATTCGGTGACACCCCAGTTGATATCTGGTGCGTTTTGCAACATAAAGTTGATGACCCAGTTACCTTCCATCGCCATAGCTGCTCGGCCACTGGCAAAGGCTTCGCCGCCCCAACCAGCATCCACTGCACTAGGCGCGCCGCCAATGCCATTTTGGGCAAAACTCATGTAGTACGTAAGTGCAACTCGGGTGGCCTCACTATCAAAGGCGTAGTTGCCGTCATCATCAAACAAATCGCCACCTGCTTGGTACATAAACGGTAAAAAGCGCGGTAAATCAGCTGGGGTAATAAGCCCAATAATACCAGCCTCAGCATCTGTAAGGGCTTCAGCGGCAGCACGCAAGTCGTCCCAAGTCCAGTCATTGGTAGGGTAGGCAACGCCAGCGGCATCAAATAAGTCTTTGTTGTATTGCAAGCCCATAGTTGCATAGTCTTTGGGAGGGCAGTAGGTGGCACCATCCACCGTGAACACGTCGAGTAGAGCAGGGTAGATGCCTTCAGGCGCTTCAATTTGACCTGTACCGTCAGCAACAACACCTGCTTCAACCCAGTCAGATAGCTTAGAGCTATCCACGTAAAACACATTGGCGTAGTCACCGCTCGCAAACGCGGTTTGCTGGGTGGTGGTGTAATCAGGTGAGGCGACAAACTCAAATGCGATACCGGTTGCCTCGGTAAACGCAGCCAGTTGAGCATCTAAAAACGCTTGCTCTTCAGGGCTAGACGACCAACCTGCCACGGTGAGTTCAACCTGGGCAAACGCGCTGCTGAGCAGCAACGAGCTAAGAACGAGCGCGGACAAGCATTTATTCATGATGATTCCTTTCCTCATGACGAGACACCTAAAAATCCAATAACTTGAGAATCTAATGACTTGAGAATCCAATAACTTGAGAATCTAATGACTTGAGAATCCAATAACTTGAGAATCTAATGACTTGAGAATCTAATGACTTGAGACCCGAGTGACCTCAAACCAATCACAAAATGATGGTGAAGGTGTTACTTCGGAACGTCAACATCTCAGAACAGCAGTGTTCGCAATGTTAGTGCTTGAATGCATGCATGATGCCAAGCTGCCAAACAGGTCTAAACACTGGGACGAATAAGGTATTTAGCTAGGCGTTTTGCTAAATACTCAAAGAGTAAATCGTTTTACTTGTATGCTTTTGTCAGTGTATATTGCAACACAACGTAAGTCAAGTGACCTTGTTTCATACCCTAAGATGCTTGTTAAGCAGTTGGGTGTGGCACTTACATCTTTGGAGTTGGACATGACATATTGCATACAACAGGCCCTAGGATTCAGCTTCAATATTTCTGCAGATGCAGTGAACGAGGATGGGCTCGAGCTAAGCACTACGGTGACACACCTTAGTAGTACAAGTTGTGTGCTAAACATTTGTGTGAGTCAGCAAGGAACAGAGTCGCTCGAGCTAAGCTCTCTCGCCATAACATGGCAAGTACCAGTTATAGATATGCATGGCTTGTATTTTGGTGGAAACCCCACTCACGAACTGAGTTACTTGCCGTTTAACAAACGAGCACGGGTGGTGGCGGCTAATACAGGTTTACCGTTTATTGCCCTAACTCATCGTGATGGCAGTGCTCGAGCGGCCTTTGGACTTTTAGACCAATATAACGAGGTGAGCTTACACAGCTATCTTGATGAAGCAACGCGTTGTTATCACTTCAAATTTGACAAACCAGGAACGAAAAATGGCCAGACCCTAGTTGTCGAGGGTACGTGGCAAGAATCTTTGTATATCTTCAGGGAAGATGTACCTGAGATGCAGCTGGCCACATCTCACAAACCTTGGTACACCACGCTAGCTAATTACCGAAACTGGGTGGATACACACATCCAACCCAACCTCATGCCTGTGCCAGATAGCGCCTTTGACCCGGTGTTTTGCAGTTGGACAGCCATTCACCACGACGTTAGCCATCACTGGCTTACGCGTAATCTCAGCATTGCCAAAGACCTCGGGTTTAAAACGCTTATCACTGATGACGGTTGGTTTTTACCTAGTGATAAAGGGTTATTTGGGGACTACCGTTACGTGGGGCAGTGGCAACCTGAACCCAGCAAGTTTCCTGATTTCAAAGCCCACGTTGCCGCAGTCAAAGCGTTGGGGTTTCGTTATCTGTTGTGGGTTGCGCCGTTTATGGTGGGCTATGACAGTCCAAAAGCAGAGGAATATAAGGACTTACTGACGACTGGGCAGGAGCTCGAGCGGTTTCATAACTTATCGCCTTGGCACGGAGCGACCGTACAAGTCATTACTGACACACTGACAACCCTTATCGAAGATTACGACCTTGACGGCTTTAAGTTGGATTTTATTGATGCTGTAAAACCGACCAGCGCCCGCACACAAGGTAGCCGTGAGTCAACACTTGGACACGCCATCTCCGAAACTTTGCAAACTGTTATGAGCAAGTTGCAGCAGGTGAAGCCTGATCTATTGATTGAGTTTCGCAATACCTACACTAACCTTGCCTCGCGCAGTTATGCCAATTTGTACCGTAGCTCGGACGTGCCCATCAACCCAAGTCTGAACCGTTGGCAAGCGGTGTTGTTACGACTGCTAGCACCTGATCGGGCAGTGCACACCGACCCTGGTTTGTGGCATCCTGAAGATAGTCCTGAAAACGTGGCTGTACATCTTATTAACTTGCTAGCTGCTGTGCCGATGGTGTCTATTGAGCTGGATAAATACCCAAAAGCACACCTCGAGCTACTCCATTATTGGCTTGGGTTTTACAATCAATACCGAGATACGCTGACTCACGGTCAGTTTGAGCCTATCTTTAAACAGGGTGCAAATCCGCTCATTTACTTTAGAGGACAGCAAGAAACCATCGTTGCCCTTTATGATGATGTGCCTATACAGCTTGAAGACACAGCGTGTTGGATTTTGAACGCCAGTACCCAAAATGTAGTCTACATAGATGACTGTGGAGGTCAGTTTGAGGTGATAGCTCGAGACAAATTTGGCGCTATAACTGGTCAAAAGCGTGTTATCCACCCTCGTAAGCTTACTGTTGAGGTTGGCGGGAGTCTCGAGCTAACTCCATTGAGTTAGTACAACATACAGCTTCATGCCTAAGACGCAGAATTGAGGAGCATCATGAAAACCATTAGCCTAGTTGAACCGTTCAAGTTAGAACTCAGTAGTCAACATGCACCCCAAGCACGTGATCTTGGACCAGATGACGCCCTTGTGAAAGTCCATAAAGTCGGCATTTGTGGAACAGATTTACACGCCTTTCAAGGCCGTCAAAACTTTTTTAGCTACCCGCGCATTTTGGGACACGAACTGGCGGTAGAGGTTGTTGCCCTGGGAAAAAATGCGGCCCAGATGGGCACCAACATAGGTGATTATGCAGCGGTTAACCCCTATTTGGTCACAGGTACGTGTAGCGCGTGTGACCGAGGTAAACCTAACTGCTGCGTCAACTTGCAGGTGCTAGGTGTTCATGTAGATGGCGGGATGCGTGAGCAGTTTGTGGTGCCTGTGGCTAACCTTTACAAAGCGGATTTGAGCCTCGAGGAACTTGCTCAGGTAGAGATGCTCGCCATCGGCGCGCACGCGGTGCAGCGGGCCAGGTTAACTAAGGAAGACACCGTGCTGGTTGTGGGCGCAGGACCTATTGGTTTAGGAACAATGGCCTTTGCGGCTCAGACGGCTGCACAGGTGTTGGTGGCAGATGTAAGTGAGGTGCGGCTCGAGTTCATCAGGCAACTAGGGTTGGCTAAGGTGGTTAATGCTCGAGATGATGTCATCACCATCCTAAAGAGCGAACTCGCAGGTGACTTGCCCACCGTTGTATTTGACGCCACGGGTAACGCTGGGGCAATGCGCACATCTACAACCTATGTAGCCCACGGGGGGCAACTTGTGTTCGTAGGCCATACCAAAGGTGATATCAGTTTGCACAACCCAACCATTCATTCCAAAGAGCTCAGCATTCACTGTAGTCGCAATGCTACACCAGAAGACTTTATAACTGTCATAGATGCCCTCACGTCTAAGGCTATTGATGTGCGTCCTTGGATTACCCATCGTGCGCATCCAGAAGCATTAGTGGCAGAGTTTGAAAGCTGGACGAAGCCAGAAACAGGAGTTATTAAAGGTATGTTGGAGTTTGCGTAATAGAGGACATCTGGTTGCGCACATATTAATAAGACAAATAATGTCACAGACACTCATTTGAAGTAATAGCGATAACTGGCCTGCCTTATGATTTTTGCTGATCTGATAGAAATTAGCTTGATAACTGAGAGTGGTTTCTGCTGATATTGAAGTCGTTACCGTTAGCCGTAAGTTGATAGCATCCTCTAAACTTGTCGTGAATCAACGTACTGTGCGTCTACTAGCAGTTCCAGGATCACTCCCCCCACACTGAGCAGGTCGATTTCTACTCCCCTAGGTCGCACGCGCAACTGCCTGTGGCAGTCACTCGTGAAAATGCTA
>JBCCBI010000239.1:0-8646 GCA_039034155.1 Deinococcota bacterium
ATACATGAGAATACGCTGGTACCAACAGAATGTACAAGGGATAAAATTACGGACTTCACTAAAGTACAAACTACCTGCTGTTGCTACAAGGGCAATAAGCCAAGCCATATAGAGTCCATATGTTCTTAGTGTTGTACGTAATGCTGTCACCTTAATTTACCCTCGCTTTAAAAGTAGTTGAGTTGTCTCTTAGTTAGTACGGCGTAATTCGCTATTGATGGCATCGCGGACGGCAGCATAGCTGGTGCTAGGTACGCGGCGACCATTAACCATAATAGATGGTGTGCTGTTAAGACCTAGCTCATTGGCAATACTTAGATCATTTTGCACCGCATCAGCATACCAACCTTCAGTCGCACATTGGTTGATAGCGCTACCGTCTAACCCAGGAATAGCTGCTGTTGCAGCACCGCTCAAGCGGCCAGGATTCATGGACTGTGGGCCTTCTCTCATGTGCATGCTAAAGGCAATTTTTTTGTAGTCCCAGAAAGCCTCTGCATTTTCTTGATAAACACATTCAGCTACGTTAGCAGCTTGGAAGGAACCATCACCCAAAATAGGGAAGTTGTAAAAGAACACTTCTACGTCACCATTATTGATGAAGTCGTTCTCGAGCTGTGGAAACACAGTTTCTGTGAACATAGCGCAACCACCACAGCGAAAGTCTTCAAACAGTGCCACTTTAATAGGTGCTTCGGTGTTACCCAAGCTAGGTTGACCTTCGTAGCTAAATTCGCTAGCAACGCGCATGCTTTGCGCTTGATTAAATTGCATAAAGGCGATAATGCCAACGATAAAAACGATAAGACCAATGCCGGTGTACATGGTCAGTTTTTGTGCAGATACTTTCATAATGTTTCTCCTAACAAGCTGTGTGCTGCGTGCTTTTAACAAGCGTATTTTAGAAGCTTACAAAAATAGAGTCCACAACACTATAACGCTCATTATGGTCAGTCAATGGAACGTCGTTTGTCGTGTGGTGTCACTATTGTATTTAGAGTCAGCTAGCCCACATGCTTCATAAACATTCACAAGATACGTGCTGTGGTGGGTTTATAGGTGCTTGTCACAGGTATTCATATGATCTTAATGTCTTTACAAAACGCGTTTAACTGTGGTACTTAAGTGCTTCCATAAGCTCATCCGTAATCTGCTCGGTATCGCCGCGCTGGGCAGCGGTTGCCACGTGATCGCGGATGTGTGCGCGCAAGACTTTATCACCCACTTTATTAAGCGCACCTTGCACAGCTTTAATCTGTTTGAGGACATCTACGCAGTAAATATTTGGGTCATCTAACATGCGCAAAATGCCCTCGAGATGCCCCTTAGCACTTTTAAGCCGCAAGCTAGCATCTTGCCTTACGCTGTCGTCTAGGTGTAAACAACCCTCATCATGCGTGTGAGATTGAGCTGTGGTTACAACATCTGCCATATCTATTCCTTATACATTCGTGAGAACTTAAGACATGAGGCTGGCTTGGTAGCCTTCTTCAGTAACAGCATCAATGAGCTTTTGTACGTCAGCATCTCCCTGCACAATGGCACGGTGGTCGTCCAAACTAACCTCAGCAGAGGTAGTGCCGTTAACAGCCTCGAGCGCGTCTTGAACAGCCTTTTGACAATGTTTGCAGGTCATGCCTTCAACAGCGAGCACAGTCATATTCAACTCCTTATAAGCAGGTTGGGTTTTCATTAATATCTTAGCACCCCAAATATCTTAGCACCCCACTGGGGGTGGGGTAGTGTTAATTCAGTTTAGAACATTGCTTAACGCAGGTCAACCAGTTTCGAATTCTTCTATTGGAGAGTTTGACAGCGTGTCTTTAATCAGTGTGTCTTTAATCAGCTTGACATCAGTTAAACACAATGCTTAAACTAGCATCAGTTTACCCCTCCCCCCTAGGGGTTAGTTAAGAACATCCGATATTGAAAGGATGAGATTATGCAACAGATAACTGTTGGCGTGCAGGGTATGACCTGTGCCAATTGCTCGAGCCGTGTGGAACGTAAACTCAGTAAGCTCGAGGGCGTGCTTACTGCCAATGTCAACCTAGCGACCGAACGTGCTCAGGTGAGTTTTGATGAAAACAAGCTTACCCCCGAGGGTATCCTCACTACAATTGCCGACAGTGGCTATGAACCGGTAACACGTCACGCGAACCTCAATATCGGCGGGATGGACTGTGCAAGCTGTGCCCAGCGTGTCGGCAAAGCACTTATGAAACAAGTTGGGGTACTCGCAGCAAATGTTAATTTTGCCAGTGAGCACGCTCAGGTTGAGTATTTGCCCGAGGTAATAGATGTGCCTACACTCGAGCAAGCTGTTGTCAACGCGGGTTACAGCATTCGCGAAACATCCCAAAACGATGTACACGACGCCGACGAACGGGCCAAGCTCGAGTGGCAACATGCAAAACGTCGGGCTATGATAGCCGCTGCACTTGCTTTACCTCTGTTTCTGTTTGAGATGCTCCCCATGCTCATCCCTGGCGGCATGATGTGGCGCAACCAACTTGTCCCTATGCAAACCGCCAAGCTCATCAGTTTTGTGCTAGCTACGCTGGTGCAATTTGGCCCTGGGCGAGTGTTTTACAAAGCAGGTATCGCCTCGCTGAAAGCCAAAAGCCCCGACATGAACGCCCTGGTGATGGTTGGGACAAGTGCTGCCTACGCTTACTCACTGGTGGCAACATTTTTACCAAGGGTACTCCCCGAAGGTACAGTTCACGTTTACTACGAGACCTCAGCCGTAATTATTGCGCTGGTGCTGGTCGGCAAATACATGGAAGCGCGCAGTAAAGGGCGCGCCAGTAGCGCCATGCGCCAGTTGTTGGGGTTGCAGGCTAAAACGGCTCGAGTTGAACGTGACGGAAATCCGCAAGAACTTCCTATTGAGGCTGTTGTTCCGGGGGATGTCATCATTGTGCGACCGGGTGAACGCATCCCGGTGGATGGCGTCGTGCAAACAGGTCAGTCATATGTAGATGAATCCATGATTACGGGTGAGCCTACTCCCAATGCCAAACGCGCAGGTGATACCGTCATTGCAGGCACCATCAACAAAACAGGCAGTTTCAACTTTGAGGCTACCGCTGTGGGTGCACAAACCGTCCTTGCCCGAATTGTGAAACTGGTTGAAGACGCCCAGGGTTCCAAAGTCCCCATTCAAAGCCTTGGCGACAAAGTTGTGGCGGTGTTTGTACCAATTGTCATGAGCATTTCGCTGTTTGCGTTTGTCATTTGGCTCGTTGTAGGGCCAGCACCTGCACTTAATTACGCCATGGTAGCAGCAGTTGCTGTGCTGGTGGTGGCGTGTCCGTGTGCCATCGGTCTGGCCAGCCCTATTTCCATCATGGTGGCAAGTGGCAAAGCGGCAAACTTAGGCGTGCTCTTTCGCAAAGGCGACGCCCTACAAACGCTTCAGCAAGCGCGCACGTTTGTGTTTGACAAAACGGGTACGCTCACAATAGGCAAACCCCAACTTACAGATATTGTCCTAAGTCCAAACACAGCTTTATCTGAGGCTGACGTGCTGGGCTACGCAGCGGCGCTCGAGGCCAGCTCTGAACACCCTATAGGCACTGCTATAGTTGCTGAGGCTGAGGCTCGAGGGCTCAGTTTGCAACCATCCACTGAGTTTGAAGCACGCCCAGGTTACGGTGTCACAGGAACTATTGACGGCCGCAATATCCACATTGGCAATGCGCGTTTAATGGCAGATGTTGACGTTAGCACAGAAGCTTTAGAAGTGTCCCTCGAGCAAGCCCAAGAAGCAGGCAAAACTGCGCTGTACGTAACTGTTGATGGTCAGCTTGTAGCGGTCTTTGCTGTCGCTGACCGCCTCAAACCAGAAAGTTATGAGGTTATTAACCACTTGCACCAACAAGGCTACAAAGTTGCCCTGATTACCGGAGACAACGCTGTCACCGCAAAGGCGGTGGGGCTCGAGCTTGGCATCGATCACGTGCTTGCCGAGGTGCTACCCGCAGGCAAAGCCGATGCTGTTAAGTCCTTACAGCAAACCAGCAAGGTTGCCTTTATTGGCGATGGCATCAACGACGCACCCGCGCTCGCCCAAGCAGATACCAGCTTGGCGATTGGCACAGGTACTGACATTGCTATGGAAAGCGCTGACATCGTGCTTATGTCCGGTGATTTACGCGGCGTAGTGAACGCGTTGGATATTTCTAGGAAGACGCTGAACAACATCAAACAAAATTACTTTTGGGCGTTCTTTTACAACGTGCTGCTTATTCCGGTGGCTGCAGGTGTGTTCTTTCCAGCCTTTGGGGTGCTCTTTTCACCAATGTTGGCGGCAGCAGCCATGGGCTTTTCAGACATATTTGTAGTGGGAAATGCGCTACGCTTGCGGAACTTACAACCTACGTTGATGGCACCTGCGGCCCAGCAAGTTCAACAGCCTGTAACAGCATCACCTGCTTACTAGCTTTTAATAGAGGCGCTGACTCACTTGGCGTGCGTGCTCAGGTTCAACTTGCCACGACACTGCTACCTCCCAAGCATCCAGTAGTGCCACTTCAGCGGTAGCCAGGGTCTTCCCTTGTTGCCGCTGAAGTACTAAATTATCAAAGCAAGTCAGGTCACGCCGCGCTTCATCCCAGTCAACAAGCGCCAACGTATTATCAGCCGTAACCAAGATATTGTTTAGATTGAGGTCGCCGTGAACAATGGCTTGAGGACGATCTGAAAACGCACGCCAGTGGTTCCGGCAAACATCAACCAAATTTGTTGGCATAGCAGTTAAGTCAACATCACCACCGGTAGTTTGATGAATGAGTTGTTGGCTCGAGCCAAACCCTGGCCGTTGCGGCAAGTTCGCTGTTAACTTATGAAATTGCTTGACTAACGGCGCTAGCCTAGCAAGATGTTCAGGTTTAGCTGGTTCACCCTCGAGAAACGTCTCGAGCGTCCAACCCTGCTCAATCAACCTCCCCTGCTGACTTCTTATGAGTTTAGGTACAACTAAGCCAATCTGCTCAGCAACTTCATACACAGGCATCAACCATTGCAAGGCAATTTCTGAACGTCGGGTCGTTTTAGCAACCCTAAGATGCCCTTGAACCCGCACCAAAAACGCAAGATTGCGGTGCCCACCGTGTAACTGGTGGATAACCTCACCCCCACCCCAAGCACGCAGTGCAACGTTAACATCATCCTGGTTGCTAGGCTTACGTATCTCAGGCATGGTCTACGGTATCGCAATTTTGGCATATCCAACTCATATCGCTAAGCTATGCTGAGGGGTATGACGTCATCATCTTCTAAAGTTGCCCAACAAGTTGCTATCGTAACGGGTGCTGGGTCGGGGATTGGGCAGGCGGTAGCAGTGGGGTTGCTCGAGCGCGGCTACAGCGTTGTCCTTGCCGGGCGGCGGCATGACCGCCTTCAGCAAACTGCGGATGCTGCCTCCAATGCCACCAACCTCGTTGTTCCTACTAACGTGAGTGAGCCGGAATCCGTCCAAAATTTGTTTACCCAAACCCAACAAACGTACGGACGGCTTGATTTACTGTTTAACAACGCAGGCGTCAACGCGCCGGCCGTCCCACTAGAAGACTTAGCCTTTGCAGATTGGCAGCGTGTCATCAACGTCAACCTCACAGGGGCGTTTTTGTGTACCCAACAAGCATTTAAGCTGATGAAAACGCAAACGCCGCTGGGCGGGCGCATCATCAACAACGGCTCGATTTCAGCTTATGCACCACGCCCCAACACCGCGCCCTACACTGCCAGCAAACACGCTATGACCGGGCTTACCAAGTCCACGTCGCTAGACGGCCGCAAGTACAACATCGCTTGTGGGCAGATTGATATTGGTAATGCCGACACTGAGCTTGCTGAAAAAATGAAAACAGGCATCTTACAAGCTAACGGGACAGTCATGGCTGAACCCATGATGGACGTACACCACGTGGCAGCTGCCGTGATTCACATGGCCAGCTTACCGCTCACTGCCAACGTACAATTTATGACCGTGATGGCTACTGCCATGCCCTTACTTGGTCGAGGCTGAGGAACCCATCTCCCTGTCCCCCTTTCTCCCCTTCTCCCTGGCCTTACTCACAACGTTGTGCACTCGTAATCTACCGAAATATCCCTGTTGATGCTGAGTTTACATCTTTCTCAACGTCTTATAGGCTAAGGACATGGAACGCTATGCACTTGTAGGCACCGGCAGTCGGGCGGGCATGTTTGTCAATGCCATCACCCAAACATTTGCTGAACACGCAACTTTGGTGGGATTATGCGACCTCAGCCAAGTTCGGATGGATTGGCATAACCAGCAGCTTAAAACACGCGGGCACGCTGAACTACCCACGTATACGGCAGCCAACTTTGACCAGATGATTGCGGATACCAAGCCAGATGTTGTCATTGTCACCACGGTAGACACCACCCATCACAGCTATATCATCCGGGCGATGGAGCTGGGCTGCGATGTCATTAGCGAAAAACCCATGACAACAGACGAAGTTAAAGCACACGCCATCTTTGACGCCATCAAGCAAACAGGTAAGTCACTGCGCGTCACGTTTAACTACCGCTACGCACCTGCTTACACCCAAGTCCGTGAGGTGATTATGGCTGGCATAATTGGCAGACCTCTCAGTGTCAACTTTATGTGGGTACTCGATACCAGCCACGGGGCGGATTACTTTCGCCGTTGGCACCGCGAAAAGCATAACTCGGGTGGGTTACTGGTTCACAAAGCCACCCATCACTTTGATCTTGTGAACTGGTGGTTAGCGTCTTACCCACAAGAAGTTTTTGCGATGGGTGACTTGCTTTTTTATGGGGAAGATAATGCGGCGGCTCGAGGCCAAACCTACTCCTACCCACGCTACACTGATGAGCCTGATGCACAGAACGATCCTTTTGCACTCTTTTTAGATCAAAACGAGGCCATGCAGGGCCTGTATTTGGATGCCGAAGCAGAAACAGGCTACTTGCGTGACCGCAATGTCTTTGGTGAGCCAATTACTATTGAAGACACGCTGAACGTCACGGCGCGCTATCACAATAATGCGCTACTTTCGTACAACTTGGTTGCGTTTAGTCCTTGGGAAGGCATGAAAGTTGCCATTACTGGAGATAGAGGCCGGGTGGAGCTCGAGGTTGTCGAGTCGGTTGAACAGCTCAAAAACGACGCTGAGCGCAGTGTCACTGCTAGTAAAGGCGGCTTCAAACAAACAAGCTTAACAGTATTTCCCATGTTCCAAGCACCTTATGAAGTTGACATTCCTATTGGTGAGGGTGGCCATGGTGGTGCTGATCCAGTGATGCTCGAGCAAATCTTTCACCCTAACCCACCTGAAGATGCGTTCAATCGTGCTGCATCCCATATAGACGGTGCTGCCTCAATCCTTCTGGGCATCGCAGCAAATCGGTCTTTACAGACCAAGCAACTTGTGCAAGTAAATGACCTGCTGGATATTACAAGCTTGCGATAATCAGCAAAAGTAACGCTGTTAAACAAAAATCATGAATGCCATTACAGGTGTCTATAAGATTTTGTAGACAAACCCTCAACTTCGTCAGAGACGCAAACCAATTCTTTGAATTTCAGCATCTGTCCTGAGCATTACTACTGTTGTGTTTGGTTTGGCTACAACATTCGTTGACAGCGTAAAACATGCTACGTTACACTACTTACAAACATCACAACTGTACACAGTAATTTGCAAGCGGCTACACGTGTGTCTACATTCGGCTTATTTCGTATATGATATATGGAACTCCATTTTGATAGCTAATTGCAATGATAGCTGGGCTCAGCACTAACAGAGTTGACAGTACATTTGTAGATTGTCGTCATAACTGCCGTACGAGGTAACCACCCTATGTTGCTCGATGTGAAGGAGAATACCAATGAAACGTTTTAGTCTCTTACTCGCTGTCCTGCTATTAATACCCGCAGGCTTTGCCCAAGAAAAAACGGAACTGCGCATTGCTTGGTGGGGTTCCCAAAACCGCCACGACCGCACCATTCAAGTTATTGAACTGTTTGAAGAACTCAACCCAAATGTAGATGTGATTTTTGAGCCCTCCGGCTGGAACGATCACTGGACCAAAATGACTACCCAAGCTGCCGGCAACAACCTGCCAGACATCATGCAGCAAGACTACGCGAGACTTCAGGAATGGGTCAGCCGTGATTTGCTGTTACCACTAGATGACTACATGGGCACAACTATAGATACCAGCTACATAGGTGAGGCATCCTTGGCCGGCGGTATGGTCGGCGATGAACTTTACGCCATCAACTTAGGGACCAACTCACAAACGATTATTTTAGATGTAGATGCGTTTGAAGCGGCTGGGCTCGAGCTACCCTCACCCGACTGGACCTGGGAAGAATTTGAAGAGATTGCCATGACCCTGCACAACGAACTTGGCATTTGGGCGATTGGCCCTGGGCTCTACAACGACCAAATGTGGAAGTCGCTCTACATGGGCTACGGTCAGTGGTCGTATGACGATAGCGGTGCCGCACTAGGCTATGAAGATGATGAACCTTTTGTAGCCTATCTCGAGATGATTCAGCGCTTAATCGACGCAGGTGCCGTGCCTTCTCGAGCTGAGGATGTTGCCGAATTCCAAGACCAAGGTGTGGAGGCTATTCCC
>JBCCBI010000240.1:0-8643 GCA_039034155.1 Deinococcota bacterium
CACAGCTTCGTCAACCCGCCGCCACAGAGGTTCGGTGGCGCAGTGGCCAGTGCGCTCGCAGTTGTCCTCGTCATCTATACAGGTAACTGGTGCAAGGCTACCCTCCATAAGTTCAACAACCTCGAGCGCGCTAATGTCGGTCATGGGACGCGCCAAGCGGTAGCCGCCGTAAGCACCACGTACAGACTCCACAATACCCGCACGCCGCATAATTGACACGAGTTGCTCGAGGTAGTGCTGGCTAATTTTTTGTCGTTCAGACACAACTTTTAGGCTAATTGGCGCGTCGCCGTTAATCGCAATTTCAATAAGTGCGCGCATACCATACTGAGCGCGTGTTGAGATCCACATGCTGACCTCCAACTGTGGAAGGTGAAGTGCTTCAAGTTCATCGTTTGAGTTTTGATGATACATTAATTTGTTAATGCTAACTATCTTTGTTGATATGAGTTAGACCTACACTATCTAAATCTTACTCACCAACTAGACTTTAGCACAGCTACTTTACCTACCTCGTGATGCGTATGTCCTGCGAGGTTCAACCTCTAGACAGATTGTCAAGTACATTTGTCCTACTAGGTGTTAGCAGGTTAAGAAGATGCCACTTCAGGTATGTCTTGATGACGCTCTTGCAAACGATCATGAGCTGGCAACATCACAACCTCATGTTTATTAAGTGTTTCTGGTGCGTCTGGAAGGTTGATGTGTGCAAGTGGTACATCATGCGGGTTGTAGTTGTAAAGATATGTGTAACCACCACGCTGAGTAACGCGCACACCGTCTGGCAGGCTGATGGTAGATACTTTAGTGAGGTAGGGCAAGAGCACATCCCGTAGTGTCGCAGCTTCAACCCAAGCACCTACAGTCACGCAAGTTCCTGTACCTACGGAATGCTGACAGATGGCTGCTGCATCTTCGTAGACGTCTGTAGTAAACGTGGCAACAACCTCAGCTCCGTCTGGCGTAAGAATATCTGCCCAGGTACTGTAAGTGTAATCTTGACCGTTCATATGAATGCCTTCGCGTAAGCCAGGGCGAAGGGCATCAACATGGTGAATCTGCACACCCATCAACGACGTTAAGGGTCCTGGTGCAGGCGTGTGAACGGTATTACTGAGTGTTTTTGCGCCTGAACGTGGCCCCATCACCAGCGTGCCACCTGCGGACACGAAGTTATGCAGGTGTGCAGCTAAGGTGTCATCTACTAAATGCAACGCAGGTGCACAGACAAGCTGATAGGGTGATAGATCATCACGTGGATGCACAAGGTGAACGTTTAACCCCAAACCGCGCAGTGCTTCGTAGTAGCTGAGCTGCAACATCCAGTAATTCCAACCCTCAGCATGAGGTTGTAACTGGGTTGCCCACAAGCTTTCGTAATCAAAGAGTAGAGCGACATCTGCCTTTAGAGGATCATGGGCCGTCTCTGACAAAGTTTGCAGTGTTGTACTTACCTCTTTAGCAGTGCTACTGGCGCGGTCAGGTGTGCCACCATGCAAGTTGAGGCCAGCGTGCATGAGTTCTTGCGCGCCGTTAGCTGCCCGCCAGCGGAAATAAGATACAACCTCGGCACCGTGGGCTAGGGCTTGCCATGTCCACAAGGAGACAGCACCTTTGGCAGGTAATGGGTTGGTCGGAGCCCAGTTAACTTGTCCCGGTTGCTGTTCAATCACCCAAAAAGGCTTATTTTTGAGCCCATAGTAGAGGTCGTGATGGAGTGAGACAAGGTCGGGATGACCGGTGCGGTAGTACTTGTTTTTGAGGTCGTCTGGTAGGGGGCTTTGCTCGAGCATCCCTAACGGGTAACTATCCCAACTAAACACATCCAAGTCATCTGCCAACTTAAACGCGTCGTACTGGTCAAACAAGAGCATCCCGTTGTGGGTAATCAACCGCCCCGGAGATAGCTCCCGCAAAATGTTCACTTGCCGTTTGTTAAATGCCACCACTGCGTCAGATGAAAAGCGGTAAAAATCGAGGCTATGGCTAGGATTAGCCTCAGTGACGGTGAGGTTGGGCAAGTCAACTTCGTCAAAACTGCTGTACTCCATGCTCCAAAAGCGGTTCCACCAGGCATCATTAAGCGCGTCAATGGTTTCGTAACGCTCTTTAAGCCATTGCCGAAAGGCTAGCAAATCATAAAGTCCATAACTGCGCACGGTGTTGTGACAGCCGTATTCGTTGTCGGTTTGCCAGGCATGAATAGCCTCATGTTTGCCGTAGCGGCTAGCTAGGATGCGGGTGATTTCATCGGAGGCATTTAAGTAAGCGGGTGCATTAAATGAATAGTGTTTCCTCGAGCCAAACTTGCGCGGCCGGCCGTCTTCATCTACCGCCAGCACATCCGGATACATGTCGATGAGCCACTTGGGTGGGGTGGCGGTTGGTGTAACTAAAATGACCTTGAGTCCAGCATTGCCGAGGGTATCAATTGCTCTGTCTAGCCAATCAAATTGGTACTGGCCGGGTGTGGGCTCGAGCTGTTTCCAGGCAAACTCACCAATACGCACCCAGGTGATGCCCAACTCGCGCATGCGGGCGGCGTCTGGTTTCCAAGTTGATTCTGACCAGTGTTCGGGGTAGTAGCAAACCCCAAGGCTCATGGGACGGTTCATATAGTCCTCCACTCAACAATCATCACACTACAGTATGCCAACACACTTACATCGCTTGCTCGAGCACTACATAGCTAAAAAGTACGCAGGATTGATGCCGATAGGGTCATTGAATCTATTGTCTAGCTTCCGCAGTGCACTTACATTTTTGTCGAAGATATGTTGATGTTACACGTTACTTACGAAGGTGTTTATACGCGTTGATAAGCCCGTTCGTTGAACTATCATGGCTTGTGACATCCTCATCACCCGCAAGTTCTGGCAAAATTGCTTTGGCAAGCACCTTACCCAGCTCAACGCCCATCTGGTCAAACGAGTTGATGTTCCAAATCACGCCTTGTACAAAAATTTTGTGCTCATAAAACGCAATGAGTGTGCCGAGCGTTTCTGGCGTGAGTTTGCTATACAAAAATGAATTGGTGGGGCGGTTTCCTGTGAAGGTTTTGGAGGCTGTTAGGTGCTCCAAGTGCTCACCACTCACACCTTGTGGGGCGAGTTTCTCACGTACTTCACCCGCTGGGCGGCCCATCATGAGTGCCTCAGTTTGGGCAAAGTAGTTCGACAGCAAAATGGTGTGATGCTCACCGAGTGGATTGTGGCTTTGGGCGGCTGCTAAAAAGTCACATGGAATAAGCTTAGTGCCTTGGTGAATAAGCTGATAAAACGCGTGCTGCCCGTTGGTACCGGGTTGTCCCCAAATGATTGGCCCGGTGGTTACATCTACTGGTTCGCCGCTGCGGGTGATGTGCTTGCCGTTACTTTCCATATCACCTTGTTGAAAGTAACTAGCAAAGTGCTCGAGGTAGTTGTCATACGGCAAAATAGCTTGGGTTTGCGCGCCAAAAAAGTTGTTGTACCACACGCCAAGTAGCGCCATAATCACGGGGATATTTTCCTCAAATGGAGCCGTGCGAAAGTGCTCGTCTGCTTTGTGAGCACCCGTCAGCAGGGCCTCAAAGTTGTCCATGCCAATGTACAGCGCAATGGACATGCCAATGGCTGACCACAGTGAATAGCGTCCGCCAACCCAATCCCAAAAGCCGAACATATTATTCGCGTCAATGCCGAACTCGCGCACCTTTTCGGCGTTGGTGGAAAGCGCTGCAAAGTGCTTGGCAGTGGCACCGCTATCCATATTGGCATCACGAGCGTGCTCGAGCAACCACGCCCGCGCCGTTTCCGCGTTGGTCATGGTTTCAATAGTAGTAAACGTTTTAGATGCCACTAAAAACAGCGTTGATTCTGGGTTCACTTGCTTGAGCGTTTCCGCCATGTCCGAGCCATCAACGTTCGACACAAAATGCACCTTGATGTGACTTGCGTAAGGCTGAAGCGCTTGCGTGACCATTTTGGGACCTAAATCTGATCCGCCGATGCCAATATTCACGACATCGGTAATAGCTTTACCGCTGTAACCCTGCCACTCACCCGAGCGCACGCGCTCAACAAAACTGCGCATCTTCGCGAGGACATCATTAACCTCTGGCATCACGTCAGCACCATCAACGTTGATAGGCGTGTTGCTGCGGTTGCGCAACGCCACGTGCAACACGGCGCGCTGTTCGGTGGTGTTGATGGCCTCACCTGAAAACATGGCGTTGATCATGTCTTTGACGCCAGCTTGCTCGGCGAGTTGCAAGAGCAAGGTCATTGTCTCTGACGTAATGCGGTTTTTGGAGTAGTCAAAAAGAATACCAAGCTTAGTTAACGAGAACGTCTTAAACCGTGCTGCGTTATCTGCAAAAAGGTCGCGCATGTGAACGTCGGCTATGTCATTGTGATGGTTTTTAAGGGCGTTCCAAGCGGGCAAAGTGCTTACAGGAGGTTTTTGAGGTGGCATAGGTGAGTCCTTTCAGGCAACGTTGCAAGAATAATCAGAGGCAAACATATCTCAATCAACGCTAATGTAGGGATGTGGTGATAGCATCATGATGCGTGCGAGGCTCGAGCCTCATGTATAAACCTCATCATGACGGATGTTTTAGGCAAGCTGTGTCAACACCTTAACCCATTTGCTTGCGCTGTCAACAAACCACATCACGCATCGGATAATTAAAACAACACGCTTAACCTCAACAAGGTAAGCGTGTTGCATCTTGTCTGATAAGGACAAGGTTAATTGTGTGCAGAATGAGTCACAGGACGATAAACATCTAAGGGATAGGCAATGACGCACCATTCAGTGGCAAGCCTACAATGCTGGCGTTTTCTTGAGTTTCTGCGCCTACAAGCTGCAAGTTGAGCACACCTGCTGGCGGAACATCGGTAACACTCACTTGAATGTTCAGCGTAGTACCACCAACCTCAACCTCCAAGGTGCCACTGACAGTTGCGCTAATTTCTAGGGCGATGCCAAATGCATCGTCACTGGAAACGTCTGTCACGGTCATACCTGCAGGCGCGGTGATGGTGGGCGCATCCGTTAGGGCCTCCATACCCGGATTACCCAGCAAAATTATCCTGGGTTGTCCGCTGCTCACTGACAAGCCATCAGCCGGACAAATAGGCACATCTTGGGTGATGCCAACGAGTTTGCGCAGCAAAAACAGCACGTCGGTAATATCTATGCTGCCGTTGCAGGTGACATCTGCATGGTAGCGAGCTCGAGCGTCAACTGGTTCACTGTTCCCCACGACAATTTCCAACACACGCACAATGTCAATAAGTGTGAACCCGTTGGCATCTAGGTCGCCGAGGGAGGCATCCACAAAGCTGGCCTCGAGCGCGTGGCTCACGGTCACACCAGCCGTCGGTGGGTTTTGCTGACTCACAATAGAGGGTGTGTTTGTGCCTTGCGTCAGCAAGTTGCTGTTTTGGAGTGTATCTTGGCTGATGACGTTGCTCGAGCGCACCACAGCACCCTCGGGCAATGTAAACAAATCACCTTCAATAGACGTTGCAGTCACCCAAGCAACGGTTAACGCTCCGTCTTTGTAATGGCTTACGTGAATCATGTTTTGAAGTGGCTCGAGGTCAATCTCACCATTGTTAGCTGAGTCTGGTAGCTCGAGGTTCACCACACCCGCTTGCACAGGCAGAGGGCTACTGATGACAACATCTTGCTGAGGATTATGACTGACCTGCTGCTGACACCCAACGAGAAACCCTAAACCCACAATCATCAACACATATAGTTTGCGTAGGGATACCGTGTTCATCAGAATTCCCCCAAGTCATAGGTTATGAGCAAGGTCGCCGGAGTTGCCACAGTGACCTCGAGTGGGTTGGTCAGAGTAAGTGTCACAGGGGTCGTTAAGGTTGTTGGTGTGGGTGCGGGCACGCTGGCAAGTTGCGTTTCGTTTAAATCAACGCGGCCGTTGGCGTTTGTGTCTTCGTAGAGGTTGATAGCTGTAACGGGCCCGAGGGTTTGGTCGGGTTGCTCGAGCATCACCGTAAGTGAGGTGAGTGTCGCCGTATCGTTTGCCGCAGTTGCTACAACTTGCAAGACAGGTACGTTTGTTCCTGAAGGCACAGGCGTGATGCTGGTAGGTGTTTCTAGTCCAACACTAAACGTCAGTGTGGCGGTTGTTATAGAGCTTGTCACCGTCACGCTAAAGGGTGCCAAGACTAGGGTGTCTGTCCCATCTGTCACACGAATTTCAATACCTGTTGTGATACCGATGTCTGTTTCTGTTGGGGTGCCTGAAAGTTCGCCAGTCGTATCATCAAAACTTGCCCAAGTTGGCTGATTGACAATGCTAAAGGTAAGCGTTGCCCCGCTGGGGTTACTGACAGTGGGTGTAAAGCTGTAACTATCGCCCACAACCACACCAGCGGCTGGCATACCGGAAATCGTGAGAGCATTAGCATCCACAACCTCAAGATCAAAGGCAGCTAGTGAAGCACTCTCCACGCCATCACTCACGCTGATGACAATGCCTACCGTCGTGCCTACATCTGTTGTCGTGGGCGTCCCTGAAAGTTCGCCAGTGGTGCCATCAAAACTTGCCCAGATTGGTTGATTGACAATCTCAAAGCTGAGGCTGTCACCGTTGGGATCGCTGGCTGTGGGGGTGAAGCTATACGCCTCACCCACGTTGATGGTGGTGGCTGGCGTGCCGCTGATGGTGGGTGCAGTGGCGGCTCCTTGAAACTCGAATGCGCCAATATCACAGGCATCTACCCTAGCTTGACCGCGTTGGTCAGTAGCAGGGCAGCCTGCTATCCCCGCGTTGATGGCGGGACTGCCATCTCCTAGTGCAAAGGTGCGGGTATTGCCGCCATTATCTGCTAGAGAGGCTAATAAGGGGTCGTCAAATAGAGGATCTGGTGAGGTGATGATGTTGTTGACGTCGTTACCTACGCCAAACGGTTTAAGACGTGGAAACTGCAAGTTCCCATTTCCGGTAAGCGTGCGGTTGGTGTGATAGCCCTGAAAGTCAGATGTTGCCGGGTTGGTGTGACTTGGGTCAAGTACATTATTTGCAAACAAACTATTCGTGAGGGTAACAGCTGCACTGTTACCGGCAAACACCGCACCGCCTTGAAAGGTGGCAAAGTTACCAGCAAAAGTGCTGCTTTCAATGGGAATAGTGCCTTGGCTAATAATGACTGCACCACCTTGCCCTACTCGGTTAGTTCCCGTTTCAGACGCGCGATTAGCTGCAAAAGTACTGTTGACAATGCGCCCATTGCCCTGCACTAGAATCCAAGCTGCACCACCCTGACGATATGCGTAGTTGTTTTCGAACGTGCTGTTGCGAATCTCGAGGTTGTCTTCTCCGGTTGCGCCAACGTTGTCATCTTCAATGTGATACAGTGCGCCGCCGTGACCTTCAGCAGGTGGGACACCCTCGAGGCGGTTGTTCACAAAGCTCGACTCGCTAATGGTGAGTTTGGTGCCTTGACCATCAGATACGGTTGTTTTAATGGCACCGCCACCGCGCACGGCTGTGTTGCCAGAAAAGCTACTCCCACAGATGTCAACTGTTCTGTTAGAACTAGGGTTAAAGCCGTTGGTTACGCCATCTAGGTGAAGTGCGCCGCCATGACCGCGAACAATGCCGCCGCTGGTACTGTCGGTCGCCTGGTTATTGGTAAACGTGCTGTTGTAAACCAGTAGCCCGGTGGCAATACCGCCAAAGGCCCCGCCGTTACCTGCACGGTTATTCGTGAAGCTCGAGCCTAAAATAACTGTCTCAAACGCGTTTGCCACAAACACCGCGCCACCTTGATTATCTTCATCGGTAGGGCTTGTTGTGCGGTTGTTTTCAAAGGTGCTATCTACAACATAAAGGCGTGTACCAGGACCGCCTACGTTAAGCGCGCCACCTCGGGCGTTGCCATCTTGATTACCTACGGCAGCAGGAGCTACAGCATTTACAATGCGAATATCCTGCAAGATGATGTCATTGGCATAGTGACCATCTGCTTGAATGCCCACATTGGGGTCTTCCAAAATGCGTGATGTCCCGCCGCCATCTAGCGTGATGTTACCCTCGCCGTCTAGTAACAGGTTTTGATCGTTGAGCACCAGCGGCGTACTAATGTTGATCGTGGCTGGTCCACCACAGTCAAAACGAACGTGAATGTCCTCGTTGCGCCCAGCGCCATCTAGAGCAGCTTGAATACCTGCGTTGGTACAGGTCGTCACGACTGTAGGCGTCGCTGAGATTGTTGGTGGTGTTGGTGCAGTACAAATAGCAACTCCGCTACCAAACTGGGCTAAGCCGCTTTGCTGTAATAGTGCAGCAACCAGTACGCCTAGTTTGAACCATCTGTATCGTGACCATAAAGACCAAAGGTATTGCACCTGTGTACCTCCTTGTGTGAGGTTAAGTTAATGTGGCTAATCCATATGCAATTGTGCTGCATCACACTAGGGGATGTTCATGTGTGAGCTGTGAGAAGTGTAGCTTAGGTGAGTACCTAGATAGTTAATTTATACATCGTATTCGCTCGAGATTACAAAATAGGACTTACGCACACAACCTCATGGGATAGGAAGGTTGTTTAAGTTGCTGGCTCATGTAGTCATCAAGCAGTCCTTGCTTGAGTTGATAGACAGTTGTTTCGAGCTGGTGGGCAA
>JBCCBI010000241.1:0-8634 GCA_039034155.1 Deinococcota bacterium
TCTTGGGTCACGGAGAATCTTCCGAGCGTCAAAGCTTCGAGGAGCATCTTACGCATTGCGCGGTGTGCCGTCTCGAGGCGGATCGGGCGGCGGATCAGCTCTCGACGCTTTCGCTCCTCTTTGCTTTTGATGGGCAACGGGGTTTAGAGTACGCCCTTACAGATAACTACGATCTTGTTATATTAGATTGGACATTACCTTCTTTAAGTGGCCCTGAAATACTTCAGCAGCTTCGCCAGCACACAACCGTGCCTGTACTCATGTTGACAGGTCGAGATGACGAAAAAGATATAGTTCATGCGTTTCAACTAGGTGCTGACGATTATGTTCGCAAGCCATTTAGCCCCAAAGCATTTGTCGCAAGGGTCAACGCGTTATTACGCCGTCAGACTGCAAATTATCCTCAGCAAGTACCTATACCTGCGGGTCAGCGTGAATTAGAAACCCAACAAGAGCAGACTGTGCTTAAGTTTGCCAACTTGATAATTGATAGGTCAATGTGTCGTGTTGAACTTAACCAAACTGTTATTCCACTCAGTGACAAGGAGTGTGATCTACTTTGGTTACTTGCTATGTCACCCGAACGTGTATTTGATCGTACTGAGTTGCTTGATCGCGTCTGGGGACGAGACTTTTTTGGTAATCCACGTGTCATTGATGTGACAATTTCAAATTTGCGTAAAAAAATTCATTTTAAAGGTAACAAAATACTTCATACTGTACGTAATGTGGGCTATAAGTTTCAGATAAATCGGTAGTAAGGTCATATTGAAAACATGTAGACATCTTTACTCGTGTGTTTGTAAACATCACATGAACCTTTTACTGATAACTAGTACAAGTGAATGTAGCGGTCCCTCACACTTAGCGTGTTTAATAGAAGAATGTACTTAACCACGCACCACACAACAACTTATACCTACAGCAAGCCTGCGTGGGATTCGTTTAACGCGCTTTGGTTGCGGCCGGCAGACGACTACCGGCAAACACTCTTGTCATTTGATGTTGTCGTTGAGCCCAACGCTGTACTGCGCAGTCAACTGGATTTTTGGGATAACACTAATCATCATTTTCATGTACCTGAAAAACACAGTAAATTAGTCATTGAAGCAAGCTCGAGGGTTGTCACCTACTCTGTTCCTTATCCACAAGCTGTTTTTTCGGGCGTTTTACCTAGTTTAAGGCACCGTTTTTTTGATTACCTGGCACCAACTGAGCGCGTGCCCCTAAACGTGGATTGGTTTGAGATGTTTGGTGCGTTGCGCCTTGACCCAAAAGACAATTTGGTCATGTTTTTAATGAGCCTGACCCAGTATTTACAAACGCGCTTTGTTTATGACCCGCTGAGTACCAATGTTGAAACGCCACTTACAACCTTTGCTGAAACAGGGGCTGGCGTGTGCCAAGACTTTACCCATGCCATGTTAGCACTGTGCCGGATTGCGAACATTCCAGTGCGCTATGTGAGCGGCTATATTCACAGTAACCCGTCTGGAGATGAAACCTTGATTGGTGCAGAGGGCTCCCACGCGTGGCTCGAGGCCTTCCTACCCGGTAGCGGCTGGGTTGGCTTTGACCCTACTAATGGCTGTTTAGTCACCGAAGCCCACGTTAAAGTGGCTTGCGGGCGTGATTACAGCGATGTACCACCAGTGCGCGGTCTCCATCGAGGTGGCGGCGAAAGTGACTTAACTGTTGACGTACAAGTGCGTTTTCAAGATGAAAGTACACCACGGTTGGTAGCAAGCCGCGAGTAATTGCTACGCGTGGGCAAAAAAGAGACTAGCCACAGGACATTTGTTGGTTGAAACCTTATGCTTGACCTTCTAAGCTAGAGCTGTCATTGAGCATAAGCAGTATCTTCATACCAGATTACATCAAGTTACGGACTCGCTATAACCAGTATATCTCGCGCGATAGGTGTTGATAACATCCCTAGGGTTTGGTCTTTTCCCAGGTACGGCATTAGCTTGCATGAAGCAAAGAATTTAGTCGTGCTTAGTAAGGAGTAAACATGACATACTATGCTGAATTAGGGCATGTTGAACCAAAAATGTACCCTGAGCCGCGTATAAGTAAAGCTCTATTTGCAAACAAGTCGTTAGCATCACTATGGGCTGTTGTACGGGTGTACTTAGGCTATTTATGGTTGGTGGCGGGGTGGGGCAAAATTACTAGTAGCGCCTGGGTAGGGCCAGACGCAGGTGGACCTATAATAGGGTTTTTGAATAATGCATTAAGCCTAACTACTGGGGAGCACCCGAGTGTGCAGGTCTGGTATGCGTGGATGATTGAACGTATCTTTTTACCCAACGCCTTTGTGATGAGTCACTTGGTTGCGTTTGGTCAGGTTCTTGTGGGAATCGCGTTAATTGTTGGTTTCTTGACGGGTATCTCAGCGTTTATAGGCGGGCTTATGAACGCAAGTTTCCTGCTAGCGGGTGCAGTATCTACTAATCCTGTTATGTTTATTTTGGCAACTTGGCTTGTGCTTGCATGGCGTGTTGCCGGTTACTATGGCCTAGACTATTGGGTACTCCCAAGATTAGGCGCACCCCGACATGAACGACAGCAGGATGCTGAGATGATGATGGAAGATACACAAGACGGTTCTACGTAGCAGTAAGGCGTGAAGACTAGAAGTCATATCAGCATATGTAACGCATTTGTGGCATCAGCAACGACAGTGTTGATGCCATATTTCTAAAGTTAGTACTAATACTTCGTATGCTGTCCAAAATGACTTTAGAACATAGATTGTTGCTGGTGCTGTTCAGCATTAAAAACAAAATAAGCTTGGCTGATAGTTGTTGAGAGGGCAGCAATATCGTTCAGTAAGTCCTCTGCAGGTAGGGTTTCATCTTCAAAAACCTGTTTAGCGCTCGACATGTACTCGAGCCGGGCCGCTAGCCAACCTGCTTGACGTACCGGGGTTTTAGCAACGGCAGCGTCATTGCGAGTTTGAATTTCTCTTAAAATTCCGTGTACGACCTGCAATGAAAACCGTACGCTACGAGGAAAATCTGCGTTCAAAAGCAAAAACTCAGCAACGTCATCTGGCTGAATGCCTTTGTGATACTGCTTGCGAAACGCTTCCAAGGCACTGACCGTACGCAATAAGGCCACACTGCGATGAGTGCGTACTTCTTGAGCAATCAAGGCATTTTTTTGCTGTTGCCGGTAGCGTAGCGTAAGGATGCGTAGCACGTTGTCACTGCGTTCCAAATACTGCCCAGCACGCATAAAAAACCAGCCAAGGTCACGCGGCATAGTGGCATCGGCAATGCCAAAAAAGAGGTGGCTGGCGTCGCGTACGCCGGCACAGTAGTTGTGGAGCGATTCTTTAGCAAGCACGTCGTGGCTATCTACACAATGCTCGAGGTAGGCACGGTTAATGGCCTCCCACATTTCTAGGCTAATGCGGTCGCGCAAAGTGCGGGCGTTTTCCCGGGCAAAGGTAAGGCTCGAGGTAATGCTGCTGGCGTTATCACGGTTAAAGGCTAACCAGTCTGACACATTGTCGCGGTCTTTTTGCTGGTAGTGACGGCAAAAATCCGCGTCGTCGTCGTCGATAATCGTGAGTAGAGGCTCCCACTGTTCGGCAATGAGGTTGCTCGAGCTAGATTCCACCACAGCAAGGTAGTTAACATCCAGTAACCGCGCTGTATTTTCAGCCCGCTCAACATAGCGCCCAATCCAGTACAGGTTTTCAGCAATACGGCTAAGCACAGCTCACATCCTCAAGATACGCACGAGGTCTCTGAACATCTACACGCGCTAGGGAGATAAAGTTGATGGCCTCAATATAAACATTAGTGACCATTAGTAACCATTAGCTAACACCCAGGTATCTTTTGAGCCGCCCCCTTGGGACGAATTAACCACGAGCGAGCCACGTTTGAGCGCCACGCGGGTAAGCCCACCCGGAATCACCGTGATGTCTTCACCCATTAAAATATACGGGCGTAAATCAACATGACAGGGTTCAAACCGCTTACTGTCTTGATAATAGGTTGGGTGACGTGACAATTGCACAATTGGCTGGGCGATGTAATTACTGGGGTCAGCACGCACTTTGTCTAAGTAGGTGGCAATATCTTCATCGTTTGCTTCGCTACCTACCAACATGCCGTAGCCACCTGCGCCACCAACTTCTTTAATGACCATATTATGGACGTGGTCAACAATATAGTCCCATTGTTCTGGGTCAGCTGCCATGTAGGTTGGAACGTTCTCAAGAAGCGCTTTTTCTCCCAAATAATACTCAATGATTTTGGGAATATACATGTACATCGCTTTATCGTCTGCCACGCCTGTGCCCACGGCGTTGGCAAGGGCAATCCGCCCTGCTTTATACACATCCATAAGACCGGGTACGCCCAACATGGAGTCTTTACGGAAGGTAAGTGGATCTAAAAAAGCATCATCAATGCGTCTATAAATCACGTCAACAGCGCGGCGACCCTGGGTAGTACGCATCCATACACGCCCATCATGACAAAAAAGGTCGTGCCCGTGAGCGAGTTCAACGCCCATCTGCTGAGCTAAAAAGGCATGTTCGTAGTAGGCACTGTTGTATTGTCCCGGCGTGAGCACCACGATGGTAGGCTCCACATCACTGAAACTCAAGCTGCGCAGAGTGGCTAACAGTGCGTTGGGGTAGTCGCGAATGGTGCGCACGTGCTGACTCGCCATGAGCTGCGGAAAGCTGCGCAACATAAACGTGCGGTTCCCCAACATATACGACACGCCGCTAGGACTGCGCAAGTTGTCCTCGAGCACCATGTACTTACCCTGTTTATCCCGAATAAGGTCGGTCCCGACGACATGTGTGTAAGTCTTATGAGGAACATCAATCCCCTGCATTTCAGGCCGAAAGTTGGGATTTTTTTCAATAAGCTCGCGGGGCACAACGCCCTCATTGAGGATGTTTTGCTCGTGATAAATATCGTGTAAAAAGGTGTTGATTGCTTTGACGCGCTGCTTGAGGCCTTTTTCCAATGCTTGCCATTCAGTTGCTGGAATCACTCTGGGAAAAGGATCAAAGGGAAATGTGCGCTCGGTTCCGCGCGTATCGCTATACACGGTAAACGTAATGCCCTGTTGCCGCATCATGAGGTCGATGATGCCCCAGCGGCGTTGAAATTCATCTCGGCCGTAGGTTTCAAACGCGTGCACAATGTCTTGATAGTGCGCCCTGGGCTGATCGAGGCTTACAAAGGTTTCGTCAAAGTAGTTGCCAGGCTGGTAGTCACGCAGCATGAGGTTAACTCACGCTCCCAGTGTAACCATAGTTATACAAGAGATGATAGCTATGTAACCATTGGCAAAGCGTGTCAGAACAGTCCAAAAGCATAATGTTGGAAAATCATACCACAGGCTGGGTTTTTATACGAAGCACTGTTGGGAGTAATTGCTGGATGGCATTACATAAGCAAAAGGGCAACTTACAAAGCTACTACTTCTTGATGAGGCGTCTTGTGTTAGGTTGAACTCTGTGATGGCTCGAGCGCACCCTACCCCTACCTACGACGGCCTCATCGCCTTTTACCCGTGTCAAGACTTGGCTGCAACACGTGACTTTTACACACGTGATTTAGGACTAACCCTTGTACGTGAGCAAGAAACCTGCCTCATCTTTCGGGTAGCAGCAGCAGGGTATGTTGGCTTTTGTCAGCTTGAGGCAGTATTAGTTAAGGTAGAGCCAACGGAGCTACCTAGTCACAACGCATTTATCATCACGCTTCTTAGTGACGATGTTGAAGCAGTTTACAAACGTTGTTTGGAGTTGAATATTGAAACGGAAGGTGCGCCAAGACATAATTCTAAGTACAACATTGAACACTTTTTCGCCCAAGACCCAGATGGTTACCGCATAGAGATTCAGCGCTTTCTCGAGCCGTTGCCTAGCTAGGTCTGCAAAATCCGTATTTTAGAAACCAGCTATAAATCCTAACAGACCTACAACAGCTAAACCCCCACCAAGCAGCCCGTAAAAAATGCGCGCACCTTGGTAGCCCAAAAACTTCACCACAAGGCGGGCGCGGCGGTTGTTCATAAACCACCCCCATTGGTAATAGCTAGCTGCCATGCTAAAGCACCCTGCTAAAAAGATAAATCCAAACATCAACGTATCTTCAGACATAGCGTTCTCCCTTTGGTACAAGCTTGAGCGGCATTAAAATACACCAGCAAGTCCAGCAACGCCAACGGCCATCATCAAACTGCCTACAACTGCAAAAAAAATACGTGCACCTTGAGGGCCATACACCCAAGCCAAAAACCTGCCCCGGTGTCCGTCTATATACCAACGCCAATTAAATACACTCACAGCTAATCGCAAACAGCCAGCGACAACGAGCAGGCTAAAAATAACTGTGTCTGGTTGCATGAGCGCTTACTCCTTAGTGGCATAAATACACATAGCATCTTGTCAGCTCGAGCTTAGAAGATACACAAGACCTTGCCAACACCACACGCGACGTTACCAATTTCATCTTTACCACGTTGAGGCTTGCGACGTTATCAACAGGACATTAGCTGGATGTCTACTTGGTCGGTGTCTATTTAGATGGCATCCAAGCAAAGTCATATTCTTGCCAGGTTATATTCCTGTCTTTGTAAGCCTTGCACTAGCGCATTTGATGGAGGTTTGCTGTCATGCTTAATATGCCGAAGCAACGTAAAAAGCGCGATTTACCCAGCAAAACATGTGCCTATTGCGGCTTACCGTTTAGCTGGCGCAAAAAGTGGGAACGCGACTGGGAGAATGTGAAGTACTGTTCAGAGCGTTGTCGGCGCAGTGCAAGACGCACCAGTTAATACAGACCCTAGCGCACACTTAGCGCACAATAACAAATTCTAATTGCGCGTTACCTGCAACGTAGATGGGTTCTTTGGCAACAACGCCAACCAGAGCCTCCCCAGAAAGTCGGTTAAGCCACGCAAGGAGGGTTTCAACCTCGGCTGTTGGTAGGCTACTTGTGCTGTTACCACTGTAGCCCAACGTTTGCAAAGATTGGCGGGCAGTGGCACTTAAGCGGGTGACATCATCGCGCAGAGCGGTGTCACTTTTAGCGGTGTCACCCTCACCTAGAAAAATGGGCCGGCTGACCAGTAACTGGCCAGCATCTAACAAGCGTTCGTTTTCGCGTAGGTCAAAACTGACCTCGAGCGTTGACGGTCCGTATTGATCTGCTGGCGAGATAAACCTCAGCAAATCACTGCCGTCGGTAGCAGCCATATCCTCAACAAGGGTATTTACGGTGTTAGTTGCTAATCGTAATTCACCAGCACCACGCCCTAGGGCGATGCTACTCGCAGTCGTGACAGCCTCAGCTAGGCTGCTTTGAATGTCAACAGGTGCCTGAGCGCTCACTACAATGCGGTAAATTTCTTCGCCTTGTTCAAAGGTTAGCGCGCCATCACTGACGCCCCGCACTTGTTCACGGGCACGCACGAGGGCATCAGCTTGGTTGCTTAGGTCGGTACGCAAGGTATTAAGCTGATCCTCGAGCGCTAAAACTCTGCTATCTAAATCACCCACGTTACTCCGCAGGGTTTCGTTTTCACCCGCGAGCACGCTGTTAGCGACCCGTAAACTACGATTACTCTCGAGCAGTTGGACGTTCCTAGCCTCGAGCGAATCAGCTTGGTCTTGCAAAATTTGCACGTTGGAACGCAGAATACCCACTTGACCCTCGAGGTCAGTTGCTTGCTGTTCTAACAAAAGCTGATTGCGCAAAAGCTCTGCCCGCTCAGCGAGAACTTGGTCGCGAGCGTTACTAGCTTGTTCCACTTGGCTGCTAAGCCGCTGTACAGCAAGTTCAGCAGTTGCGACAGCATCATTAGCAGTAGCAAGTTCTTGACGTGCGTTGTCGCGCTCGAGCTCAATCTCGGCAAGTGATGTTTGGGCTGCGTCTAACTCCTCTTGAACGGTTAACAAGTTAGTGTCTAAGCCAGTAATTTCTGCTCGTAGGTCGATGACGGAATTACTAAACCTAGTTGCTTCTTGTAACGCCCTCGAGCGTTCAGCAAGGGCCTCATCTCGTTCGATGAGGGCGGCGTCACGTTCGTCTCGAGCACTGGCAATTGTAGCCTCGGCATCTGCAAGACGATTATTAATCGTATTAACTTCTTGCTCTAATTCACGCCGTTCAGCTCGTAAACTGGCTAACTCGGTAGCGGCTCGCTGAGCGTCTAGCAAAACAGCAGCAGCACCTCGAAACGCAACCGCCAAAATACTAAGCGTGACCAGCATAATCAAAATGCCTACTGCCACACCCACAACCTGCCCAGTGCGCTTAGGCCGCCAGCCAAATAAACTGAGCCGCCTACGCCCAATGGTAGTACCTAACACGTCCCCTGCGTAGGCAATGACACCGGCCATAGCGATGAGTAAGGTGAGCAGTGAAACCGTATACAGCATAACTTAAAGCTGAAAGTCGCTACCTAAGTAGGTGTGGCGTACGTCGTCGTCATTGGCAAAGGCGTCGGGTGTACCTTCAAAGCGCACGTTACCGTCAAACATTAAGTACACGCGGTCAGCAATCGCTAAGGTTTCGCGCACGGTGTGGTCAGTAAGGAGCACACCAAGGCCGCGCCGCTCACTTAGTTCAGCAATAAGGAGCTGAA
>JBCCBI010000242.1:0-8632 GCA_039034155.1 Deinococcota bacterium
ACCCTATCAGCTTTGAAACCTAGCTCGAGACAGCTTTGCAAATTCATGTATCACTATACAGCAGTAAAGCTGATAACAGTGAAGCAATATTAAAATCTTCAATCAAAAGACAATTTGTAGAGGGCTGGAATAAGTCCTCTACAAAAAGCTAAATTTTACTGTGACGGTGCAGCTAGGGTATTGCGAAACCCGCTAGGGCGGTAAGGTGATTCAATGCTGTTGGCATCAAGACCACTTTCTGGCCAGGAGTTACTCATATTTGTGTAGATATGGAACGACTGGTTAATGAGCGGTGTAATGGGCAAGAAGTCACGCATAATTTGGGCGCGTTGGTTATAGAGTTCAACGCGTTCATCTAAATCTAGGGTGCCGTCCATTTGGTAGGAAATCTCGCTCATCTCAACTTCCCAGTCTTCGACGTCGGTAGCACTTTTGTTCCAACTGTTGAGGTTGGTATTAAGTCCAAGCACGTTGACGGAGCTGGGGTTATCCACATCGCCACCAGCAAGACCCCAAATTTGGGCGTCGTAGTCGCGGGTACGCTCGCCAGTTTCGTCGTAGTCAAGGTCGCCAACAATGGATTCTTGCCAAATATCTACGGAGACCTCGAGCGGGTTAATGCTCACGCCAAACGGTGCAGCTGTTTGCGAAATAACCTGCGCAAGTTGACCCCGGCGGTTGTTACCAGAGTTAAATTGCAAGTCAAAGGCAACTTCACAGCCTGTTTCTGGGTTGAACAAGATACCATCGTCATTTAGCTCAGTAAAACCAAGTTCAGCAAGCATGTCTACAGCTGCTTCGGGGTTAAATTCAAAGGGTGCTAGGTCGGGTGCGTTGAAGGGCGCAGCAGCATCACCGTTGTAGTCGCGAGCAGGGAAGCCTAGCCCGCCCACGGCAGCTTGAACTAGTGAATCCCGGTCAATCATGGTGCTAACGGCCTGCCTAAACATAGGCTCGCTAAACATAGCGCGTTTGCACTCGTCGGTGTTGTTGAAGTTGTAGGTAATAAAGTCAACGCTGGTGCTGGGGCTAATATTCGGGAAAAATTCTCCCCCAATGGTGTCACTGTTAACAGCTTCGTTAACTGCACGCACTTCATCTAGGGTAGTTGGCCAGTAGAAGTTAGCTTGACCGGTCACGATAAGGCTAAGTTCGGCGTTGCGGTCTTCGGTAACGGTGACATTCCAAGTATCTGGACCAGGTAGTGGCGAGCCGTCAGCAGCTTGCACAAACTGACCGTACATGGGGTTTTTCTCTAGAATTAAACGCTCACCAGGGCGAAATTCACTGATGAGATAAGGTCCACCGGAGATAACCTCGCTAGGGTCAGTGTCGACACCCCAGAGAGCTTTTACACCGGCTGCACCTTGCTCTTCATAAATGGGCATGTAAATATGTGCGGGTAAAACACCACCAGCAGACATACCGCAATCATTAGAAAAAAGTGCATTTACTTGGGGTTCAGGTAAGCGCACACGGTACTGATAGGTGCCAAGTTTTTCGTATTCAACGTCAACTTCGTTGACCTCGCTACAGCTAAATGAGTTAGATTCAACTTCAGGATCACCGTGAATAATAAACGATGCAATGGCATCATCTGCCGTCATTTCGGTGCCATCGCTCCACATCCAACCTTCTTTTAAGGTGATGATAAATTCTTGCTCTTGAGCAACTTCTTCAATATCGCTTGCCCAAAACAGGTTGTAGTTACCGTCTGCATCTTTAAATTGGCGACTACCAAGCCAATCACGGTAGATAATCTGGGGGCCAGCAACCATGCCTAGTACTGCTGTTTCAGTGGCGCTACTGGTTTGGTAAGGATTAAGTGTCGTGATATCACCAAACACAGTTTCTTGAATTACACCTTCTTGACTAGCAGAGGGTGCGTAGGCCTGGGGCCACATAAATATATCCTGAGCAGTAGCTAGTGTTAGCAAACTTACGACTAGCAAACTAATCAATCGTTTCATACCTTTCCTCCTTAAAGTTATTTTTACAAGCTTACGCTATGACGTTCGTCTGAACAAGTTACTAACTGGTTTAGTTAATCATCATCTGTTCACTGAAAATGTATACGATTTACTGTGTGTGATTGCGTTCTTGTTAAATAAGGTAATGTGACGCACTAACGCGACATATCTTTGGACACTGGGCATATAGGTTTGGGTTCCCCAAAAATATCGTTTGGATTTGGCCTGACGAGAATCGTTTTGAGATGTATTGGATCTAGATTAATATGAAAATATTCAGGCTGTTAAGTACCTCTAAGTTGAAAAGTAACACCTACCAAACCCAGCAGCGCCCATCCTTAACCGCTAACCGCATGTCACGAAAACTGCGGTTTCTAGATAGGAGGTACTTACTAACTTGTGAAAGTCAGATGATACGTGCTGAGACATACTAGTCTAGGGCTATCTCGAGCCCATCTTGCTGTGCTAGACTCAAGTACGTGAGCACAATTCAAGCACCCCTTGCCCCTGCCGAGTTAGGCCAGCAGAACCTCGTTCAGGAAGCGCTAACCCGCACCCGCGAACGCTTGCGTCAGTATCAATTTGATAGCAACCAAACGTATTACACCTTTGCAGATAAAACTATTGTTCCCACCTTTTTAACCTCGCTTACCTCACGTAGTCAGGTAAAGACGGAGGTGAGTTACGCTGGCTTACACGGCACATTCACCTGCTTTCCAGCCTTTGGCGCGTCCATGTCCTATATGCGCAGCCGTTTTGCCAAAGACATAGCTGAAGCTGGTGGTGTCCACGTGTTGCCTCGTGTTGGACTGGATCCAAACTCTCGACTAGCAGATGTTGCTAGCTGCCATGGTGCGCCTGTTGGCGTGTCGATTGGCTTAAAAGATAGTCAGCACTTTTTGGCGCAACTCGTTGCCCAGCCCCACGTACAGTTTTTGTCAATAGATATTGCTCACGGTGCCAATGCAGCAGTATTGCCGTTGCTAAGTCGCATTCGTGGGTTGGGTGTTGACCAAGGTGTCATGTTGGGTAACGTTGGGTCGGTTGAAGGATTCGTGTTTGCTTATTACCTTCTGCGCTTGGCCGGGTTTAGAAAGATCATGCTTAAAGTGGGTGTAGGGCCAGGTTCAGTGTGTACGACGCGCTTAAATACCGGTGTAGGGGTAGGGCAGTTTACGCTGCTCGAGGAACTCACCTGCGTGAAAGACGACCTACTTGCGGACGATCCCACAGTAGATATTACCGTCATTAGCGACGGCGGCATCAATACCTCAGGTGATTTTGCTAAAGCAGTCGCGCTCAGTGACGGCGTAATGATGGGCAAGTTTTTTGCCAGCGGTAGCCTCGAGGACGATGTGCTCGTGCGCGACGAGCGTGGCAACTTAGTAGGTGTCACCATCTTCGGCATGGCCTCAGCTTACGTACCTGACAAAAGCCGTTACGTTGAAGGTGGCATGCAAACCGTGCAAGATGTTCACGAAAACGCGCAAGCTGCGGTAACGTGCTTACGCGACGGGTTACGAAGTGCGATGACCTACGTAGACGCACATGACATTCCCACGTTTCAACAAAACGTTCGCTTTGCAACCAATTCAGCAGGGACACGCGTGGAAAACGGGATTCACTAGTAGTTTGAGGGCGTGAGTGGCTCGAGGTTACGAACATCAACCATCCAAAGATACATCAGCGTTTCCGCTGGCGTTCATTCCCCCGCTTAAAATTTCCCGTCACCCGCTGCAATAGGTACTGTACTTCCTCATTACTTGCATCAGCCAAGGCTTCTGCAAGATCGCTAGCTTTACCTCCACCAAGCGTCATAATGCAACGCCCCTGCCAAAAGATGCGCAAGTTGCCTGCTTTGGTGTGGTGATAGCTAAAAGTTGTGTCTGCCATGTATTTTTGATGACATCATATACACGTGTGATGATGTGTAGAACTGACGGTGTTACGGTGCTCGAGAATCCTCGTCTTCAGAAAAATCATCCTCTAAAGAAGATTCACCTTCAGGATAGGTATCAACGGAGTTATTAGGGGTGGCGTCATCAGGGGCGATGTTAATGTCATCCAATTTGTTTGAGGTACGTTCTCCGTGAATGTCTCCGTTAATATCATTGCCAATGCCACTGTAAGTCATATGGCCATCCTCAGCTAGAATATCTGGACGCACGGACAACACAATTTTGCCGACGTTGCGGTTGTCCAGCATATGGGCGTGGGCTTGCTCAGCGTCTTGAATGGCAAATACGCTGTCAAGAATTGGGTAGATGGCACCTTGCTCAACAAGTCGCCAAAAGCGTTTCATAAACTGCTCTTTGAGGCTAATTTTTTCATGTATGGGACGGCTGCGTAAGGTAGAACCTTTAAGGGACAAGCGCTTGCTCATCATCGTGCGCAGGTTAATCTCGGCTTGACTGCCGCCTAAGGTAGCAATAACCACAAGGCGGCCGTTGGGCCGCAACACGTCTAGGTGTTTGGCAAGGTAAGACCCACCCACCATGTCGAGGACAACATCTACCCCGCCTAGGTCGTTAATAACCTCAGCAAAGTCCTGCTCGCGGTAGTTGATGGTGACATCTGCCCCAAGGTCGCTACAAACTGTCAGTTTAGCTTCGCTACTCGCCGTTACAATGACGGTGCTGCCGGCTTGCTTAGCAAGTTGAATAGCAGCAGTACCCACACCACTGGCACCACCGTGAATGAGTACGCGCTCGCCTTTATCCAGCTTGGCCTCAATAAATAAATTCAAAAAGGCAGTAAAAAAGACTTCTGGCAAGGCCGCAGCCTGCACAAAGTTCCAGTTGTGGGGTAGCGGCATAAGCAAGTCATGGTGGACAGCTACCTGCTCGGCATAACCGCCGCCGGAAAGTAAGGTGCAGACGGCATCACCAACGTGCCAGTCATCAACTTCCCAGCCAACTTTGCGAATAATGCCAGCAGCTTCTAAGCCCAAAATGTCGCTAGCACCAGCCGGCGGCGGATAGAGGCCGCGGCGTTGGGCGAGGTCAGCGCGGTTAACGGCGGTTGCGTAGATATCTATAAGTACTTCGTCGCGGCCAATGCTCAAGACCTCGGTATCTTGCCAGGTGAGGCTCGAGTCAGCTTGCACAAAAATGGCATGCATAGTTTCTGCCATGTCTCTAGCTTACCTAAACTCCCGGTGTTTTTACCAGCATGCTTACCAGAGAACCTCGAGGTCATGACGCGCTGTCACAGCTAGATACATCCCAAAGCTACCCAACATGACAAGTATGAGAAATATAGCTACAAGTTGTACGAGCAACCATCTACAATAAACCTAGAGTCGAATGCTGGCTACTAGCATTGTTGTAACGTTTAGCATTGTTGTAACGTTAAGCTAACTAAAGTTGGTTGGTGTCTGAAGCTAGCTTATTTTATGATGATAATAAGAGGTACGGCTGATGTGCGGCTTAGGTTGGGCTTGAACACATCAGTTTCTCGAGCACGTTAGTTTAGAGACTAAGACGATGGTAAAAATATAAGCCTCGAGCACGTTTTAACTCATACTTTAACTTAGTACCTCAAAGTAGTAAGTATACAAGAAAGGTCCGCATGCCATCACAATACATCGTTCACGCACGCGTTCCCGAAGGGGCTAGTCCTAGCGAGTTTATTGCTAGCTTTAGTAATGCGTTTAAGGTGAGTGATAGCAGGGCGCGGGCGTTGATTAGCAAACTGCCGGGTAAAGTTAGTAAACCCGTCACTGAACGTGAAGCACGCCGCCTTGCTAAGCGGTTTGAGCGCATTGGCTTACTGATAGATATTATTGATGGCGATTCTGGTGAGGTTGTGTCTATAGCGTCATTAGTAGGGTCGTCGTCTTCGTCAGAGGCGTCTACATCAACGGCCTCGTCATCTATTTCCGCCGAGGCGGCACCTGCGGGTAACGGGTTAAGTAGTACAAGTGTGGCTGATGTTGTACAACCTGCGTTTCCTAGCCCAGTAGCCAATGTGGCACCAAGTCCAGACAATATTGCTCTTGTTCCTCGAGATATTCCTGCCCTACAACACACCCCTTTGCCTGACGGGCAAGCTAAAAATGATATCGCTGCGCGAGAGGCTAAAAAAGCTGCCGCGACCCAAGCCTTGGCAGCATCTATTTCGCAGACAGTTGTTGTCGAAGACCCCGCCAAAGCAGGCCTTGACCCTGAACGTGATCCGCCGCCGCTACCACCTCATGTGACGGCTGGACAGTCAGCGGCCGTCAATGATGACGAGCGGCGCGCTGGACAGCGTGGTTTGGGGATGTACATTTCTGGGTTGCGGGGCAAGTTTGTACTCGCTGCGTTAGCAGCAGGTCTGCTAGCTGTGCTGAGTGGTGCTGTGGTTGCTACGGTGCTTGTGCCGCGCATTTTACAACAAGAGCAACGTGCTAAGACCGAAGGCGTGGCGACAACGTTTGCAACGAGTATGGCTGCACTCATTGCCAGACCGCTAGACGATCCGGCAAGTCGTAACTTATTGCAGCGGTGGCTCGAGCAAACCCAACCTCTCTTGATTCAAAACGATGTTGCCATGGTCGTCGTAACAGATACCAGCGCTCAAGTGCTGGCAGGCTGGCGCGATGACCGCCTCGGTCTGCTAGGGCTAGATGCGGGCACAACCGGATCAGTGACGACCAACAATGCGATATCTGCACCCCTGCAGGGGATTATTGCCGACGAAGTTACTCGGGCAAGTGGGTTGTTTGCGCAACAGCAAACGACCTTACGCTTGGGAAATCAACTGCTAAGACCCTTTGGGCTACCTGTTGACGGCCTCACCTTACGAACGAGCGCGCAAATGATTGTACAAGCCAGTGAGCAAGGCCCCAACCCGGTCGGTGTGGTGGTGGTAGGTACGTTTGCTGAAACAACGGGCCGCACTACGCGAAATTTGTTGCTGTGGCTTGCCTTAGCAAGCATCTTGCCCCTTGTGTTAGCTGCCCTGTTAGCTCTGAGATTAGCAAGCCGCGTGCGCCGTAATGTGATTTCTTTGGGAGAGCAAGCCAGTAATTTAGAGTTGCGCACAGCACCTATTGACCTCACCAGTGGTGATGAACTAGAAGAGCTTGCCAGTACGCTCGAGCAAACCCGTCAACGTGTGCAACCAGCTTCAACAACGCGCACAGGAGAAGTCACCCAGATTTCTTAGTCAACAAATTTCTTAGCTAGCGTCTAGACATTCAGGTTATTGAGGTTTTTTGTAACGATGTCATCTTCAGAATCATCTATCCAAACACCACTACCGCAGGCATCGTCAGCACAAGTGGCAAGTGCCAAGTTATTCACCAGATGGCGTGTGATGTGGATAAGCATCTTGATACTTGGGTTATTGGTTGGCATAAGGCTAAACGGTAGAGACCTGCTACCGAGCGGTGCGTATGGCCAAACAGCAGACGGTACGCCTCAACTTAACATCGCCTGTGGGGTGACGCCGCGTGACCTTGAGATTTGCCGCAGCTTGGTTGATGGTTTTGTAGAGAGCTACCCAACACCTATTGAGGTCATTGTTCACGATGTACTAGACGACCCTAAGTTGTACGCGGCTATGCTGGGCGTACTACTTGAAACAGGCTCGCCGGATTTAGATGTCATGATGGTAGAGCCGAGCCAACTTGGCCAGCTAGGGCCTCACTTACAAAACTTAAACCAACAAGCTGCCGAGTTAACAACAGGTATGTTTACAGAACTGGTGCGTGCTGGTCAGTTTGGTAACCGCCAAGTTGCCATTCCTTACGCACCTGAGTTGGGCGTGCTGTATTATCGCCAAGATTTACTTGATAAATACGGCTACTTATCAGCACCGATGAGTTGGCAAGAACTGGAAGCGCTTGCGTTTGAAATTCAACGTGGTGAGCGAGCGAGTGGTTTACCCGACTTTTGGGGTTACGTATGGCAAGGTGCGCGCCAAGCAGATTTAATTGACAATCTGCTCGAGTGGTTCGTTGCACAAGGTGCGCCTTTGCTAGCAGCAGAGACTAACACCGTTGATTTGAGTAGTGGTGATGCTGCTAGAGCCCTCAGTTATGCCCAGCGTTGGATAGGTGGTGTGTCACCAGAAGCAGTTTTAGATTACGACGAAGCGGCTGCTGTAGACGCGTGGCTCACAGGACAAGTGGCGTTTTTAAGGGCAGGTACAGGCGCGCTTAGCCGCATTCAACAAAGTCCCTTACGGGATGTTGTGGGGGTAGCACGGTTACCAAGTGGGCGCAGCCGCAGTGTGGCCAGTTTGTCTGGTTGGTACTTGGCTGTTCATGAAACAACTAACTATCCGGACGAAGCTACTGCCCTTATTGCGTTTATGACCCAAGCTGCATTTGATACGTGGCGAGCTGAGGTTGGCTACCTTCCTGTCCACGAAATCAGTTACGAAAGTCCGGAAATACTAGCTCAGCACCCCTACTACCGACTTGTACCCACTACGCTAGATGCCATTGTGAATCCGCCAATAAACCGCTTAGGGCGTGATTATGCAGCGGTGAGTAACGCGCTCATTCAAGGTGTTCACAGCATTATTGCAGACAAAAACATGCGCCCCGAGCTAGCTCTGGAAGCGCTCGAGGCACACATCAATAGCCTTTATTAAACTTAGGACTTACGCACACAACCTCATGGGATAGGAAGGTTGTTTAAGTTGCTGGCTCATGTAGTCATCAAGCAGTC
>JBCCBI010000243.1:0-8622 GCA_039034155.1 Deinococcota bacterium
GTTGCTTGTATCTTTAAAGATACTGGTGTTCTATCTCACTTTATGGTAAATATACGGGATACTTTCAAAAACCGTGACTCAGAAGCGCCCTAGAATGTTTCTAGATGCTCCGCGTATATGCTAGCCACGTACATGATGTCCTGAGGTATTTTGTTGTGAATGTAAGAGTCATGCGCTTGGTGTCAAACTCAGCTTAGTGACGCAAGTATTTAAAGCATCGAGTCTATCAATAAAGCTGTTATCTCACACAAACTCAGATGTAACTACGTAAGTCTCAAAAGAGTAAAAATGAATGATGCGTTAGCAATGTAAAAGAGCACCTGAATAAGGTGCTCTACAAAAGTCAAATTGTCGTTGAAGTTTATTGACAGTTAACCTGTCCACTTAGATTGAGGAGTGCGCCGCTTTCATCGTACAGAAGTGCCGATAGATAAACACTGCTACCACGCACATCAACACTACCTTCTTGACCACGGAACGTGCGAACTGCTTGACCGCTTGCGTCCAACATAGAAAGCTCGAGACTCGCTTGGGGCCAGCTTAAGTTGTAATAGGCGTCGGTCATGGGTGCTGCAGTTGTAAAACTCAGGCTTAGTGGAAGGGTTGCTGCTGCGTACGCATCTACTGTGTTGCTAATGGTAATGCCAGTATCGCTACAGCTTGCTTGTACTGAGGTAAGCCCAACCAAACTACCGCTTAAAAACAACTCTGAGGCGGGAGTATACGCTATCGGTGCTGCCGTTACACCACCTGCGGGTAAGCTACTAAGTGACCACACGAGACCTGCCATGAAGAGGACTAAGACAATCAGTGTCGGATAGCCTCGTCCACCCTGATCTTGTCCCTGATAAGGCGCACGGTGTGTGTTCGCGCGACGAGGTGAACCTGGTGTGACGTAAGTGCTTAGATAGTTGCCGAGGCTGTTATGTTTCTCGAGCATGAGTGCCACCTTTCTGCGGGCAACCTGTTAAAGTTCCTCAAAATACTGAGGTGCGCGAACATGCTGAGGGTGAGTGTGCCACCATCAGATCATGAAACGGGTTGCCACAAGACCCCGTATGTAGGACTCGCAAAGTACCTTGCGAACCTATCCTGCGGGCATCTGACACTTAGCTTAGAGCGTTTGTATACAACATACAAAAGAAGCTTACGATAGTTGAGACGGCATCTATCGAACTTTTGGATGGATAGTTAGACCGTGAGCCTTTAGACTAAAGATATGAAGCTACAGCAGCTTAGAGCGTTTGTCAAAGTTTTGGAGTCAGGGAGCTTTTCAGAGGCTGCCCTCGAGCTTGGTATCTCACAGTCGACGCTTAGCTACACCATTGGCGAGCTAGAACGTGAGCTTGGTGTCAAACTCTTTGAGCGAGGGCGCTTTGGGGCTGTAGCTACCGACGCTGGCCGGGCTATCGAAAGTCACGTGCGTACCATGTTGCGTTTCGAGAATGCTATTTTCCAAGAAGCTAGCCTAGCCAAAGCTAGCATTGAGGGCTATCTGCGAGTGGCGACGTTTCGTAGTGTTGCTAGCCAGATTTTGCCGAGTATCATGGCGGCGTTTAAACGACAATTTCCAGATTTAGTGCTTGAACTTATCGAAATGGAGTGCGGTCGCGACATGCTCAAACAAGCCCTTGACCGAGGCCATTGCGATGTTGCTGTTACCCAAGTTTCTGAAGACGAGCTAGACATAGAAGATAACACCTTGCATTGGGAGCTTATGCGCGAATCTTACGTGGCTATTTTGCCCAAGTCGGAAGCGCCTAAGCTCGAGGCAACGACAACAGCACTTAGGGCAGCTTATCCATCAGCACAGCCGGATGAAGAACGCAGCCGCTATGTAGTGAGCTGGCGACAGCTTACCAACTACGCGCCCATTATGCATGGTGGTCACAACTGTGGTGAGCTCATTCATGAGCAGCTCGAGCGCGCGCTAGTAACTGTTCCAGCTATTCAACTGGTTCGTGACGACTTCACATCTATGCAACTTGCCGCCCAAGGACTGGGTGTAAGCGTTATGCCGAGGCTGGCAAGCTACCCCCTGCACGACGGGGTAATTCGCGCCGACATTGTTGAACCCTTACGCCGCGTGATTGAGGTTTTACTGCTACCAAGTAGCCTCAAAATTCCCGCGACGCGGTTACTGCTCAACGCGCTCAAGCAGCGCTTTCCAGAAAGTAGTCTGCCGACGTTTAATGTACGTCAGCAAGTTGCTGTAGAACCTTTGGTAGAGAGTGATGTGGTGAGCTCGAGACGGTTTATTAACTGACCTGCCCAAAGGTTGATGTTTAGGTGTTCTGGCATTAGTCATCTAGTCTAAAGACGGTATTGATTAGGTGACAACGGTCATAGTGAGGTTGCTGATATTAGCTCGTCTGCTTGAATTTTATTGGGTTGGCTGATGCCTGCTGTGTGACGTTGAAGCTGTACTCGAGCAATATTAACGGCGTCAATCAAAACCCACTACAATAAAGGTTATGTCCAATCAACACACGCCGTCTCAGCTAAGTGTTAACAGCCTCGAGGGTATTCGTATCGGTTATGGCGAAGACGCCCATAAACTCACCGAGGGGAAACGTCTGATTGTTGCAGGCGTATACATCCCAGAAAGTCCTCGAGGCGCACTAGCGCACAGTGACGGTGACGTAGTGCTTCACGCCCTAGCTGACGCGCTCCTGTCCGCGTTTGCATTAGGTGATATTGGGCAGTATTTTCCGCCTTCTGACCCGCAGTGGCGTGATATGGACAGTAAGGACATCGTCCAAGCTGTTAAGCAGCTTATTGCCCACAAGCATGGCGCGCTCCACATCATAAATGTAGCGATTGTGGTGACCTTAGATGCGCCTAAACTTGGTAAGCGCAGAGACGCACTCCAAGCTAGTCTTATAAGCTTGTTAGGACTTTCAAAAGATGCTATCGGGATTACCTTCAAGACAAGTGAAGGCTTAGCACCTGACCACATTCAGGCTCGAGTCAGCTTGCTTGTGTACGCAGCCTCAACCTCCTAGATGTAAAATTCCCAAATAAAAAGGCTACATAACGTAGCCTCAGTCTATCTTTACAGATTTAAGCGAAATATTGTTTAGATGTTAATCAGGGTGCGCGACCCGCCACTCCGCGGTGAATTGAAAGAGTAAATCTTCAGCAATAGGCACAAGACGTGCTTCTAGGCTTTCACCTTCGGGGGTTACACCATAGGTGACCCGACGCCACAGGTCAACCGGAGCAGGATAGTTGCGGCGGCTGTAGTCGGTGGCGCTAAGTTGAACGTAATAACTGCGCTCGGTATCAAAAAATACATCTAAAATGAGGACGGATCTAAAACTACTGCAATCCGGATATTCGTCGTACTCAATTTCTTCAATGAGCATGACATTACGAAGGCTGCCTAGTAAACTTTCGGCTACACCACTTCCCAAACCTGCAGGGCGTACAACAACGCTCTGTAGATCTTCACTAGGGTCGAGTGCAAGGCAAAGTTCACGGTCTACCAAGTTGAGAACGCGGCTTTGTGCTGCTGCAGATGACATAAGACCAAGCAACACGGCCAAGCTGATGGTGAGAAATAGAAGTTTGTTCACTTCTTCCCTCCCAATAAATACTTTAAGCAAAAATGAGGGTAGGCACAATAACCTACCCTTAAGGATACGAAGCCGCTTAGCAGGGTGCGCGTCCAATGTTAGTGTCATCTTTACAAATACCTTTATAGATGTCACTGCAGTATCGTCGCCAATATACCCAACTATTGCATTACAAATTGGTGCAGCACAAGCTGATGTTCTGCACGCAATGCAGTAGGTATTTAAGGCGTCGCGTTGGTCCTGCCTGCCATCCACACTAGACGCAGTGTGAATAGCAGGAACCAGACCGACAGCGCACAGCATGACTTTAGAGGCGGAACATGATCCCTGCACCAATAAGGGTGTAGGGGTTGTCGTAAATGTTGATGATAGGCTCGTCACCTAGGTAGTAGTCAACGCCAACTTCAACAAAGGCACTTAAATCGCCCGTAAAGTTGTACTCGGCACCAACTAGACCGCCGACAAACGCACCTTCATATGCGTAGTTACAGTCGTAAGGGTTAAACTGATAGCCACCACCGGCACCAACGTAACCATTTAAGCTTTCATTGCCAAAGCGGTAGATTAAGTGACCACCAACAGCAAGGGTGCCTTCATCTAAATACGTCTGACGCCCGTAATCTAAGAAGCCACGTACCCCGATACTTGGTGAGAGAAGCCCGTCATACCCAGCTACAGCGCGAATGATAGGTGACTCGTAAAAATCGCTCATGCCAGCTAGACCAACGTAGAAGCCTTGGGGTAAGCCAGGTGGAATGTCAATATCAAAGTCTGCTTCGGTAGGGCCTGTGCTTGTACCGGTTGGCATAGGGATGGCTTCGCCAGCAGGTCCAGGAGGTCCCGCAGGTCCAGGAGGTCCAGGAGGTCCAGGAGGTCCGACCTGAGGTTGCCGTGCTTCAAGGGCGCGAATGCGTGCTTCGTGGTCATCAGCGATGTCCTCGAGTGCAGCCACGCGCGGTTCTAAGTCGTCAAGCCTAGCTCGCAAGTCATCAATCTGATCTTGCAGACCGTCAACAAGGTCGTACAGGTCATCAATGGCAGCACGCAGATCGTCTAGGTCATTGTAGATGGCGGTGATATCCTCACCAAAAAGGCGAATAAGGCGCGCGATGATAATCGCAGCCTCATAACGGGTGAGGTTAGCACGTCCATCAAAAAGACCGTTGGTACGTCCAACAATGACACCGGAACGCACGGCAATGCTGACAGCTTCTTCGGCATAGAATCCGGGTGGAATGTCTGGAAAACGAACGGGGGCTGGATTAAGGGCAGCAACCTGCGCGTGTGCCAAAGGCGACAGCGCAAGCGCCCAAGCCAGCGCTAAGCAAACACGTTTTAAGCGGCTTTGGGTCATACTGACTACGTCCTTTCTGTAACTGCGGGTGTCAGCGCAACACGTTATTGAAAGTACATTGTCAGAGCCTATCTACCCCCATAAATTTCTTACACAATGAGAACTAAGTAGGAAACTTCACCTGCTGTTGAAAACGCCACTCTGAAGGCAAAACGTGACAATTTTGTCATAATTAAAACTGGGTTAACTCTGCTTTGAATAACCTTGCAAACATCAAAAAAGGCGGCACGAGGCCGCCTTAAAAGGTGATTAGACTTGGCTTAGAAGCGGTAGGTAAGTCCACCTACGATTCTAGAAAGGGTGTCGTTATTGTCATTAAAGTAAAAGCTAGTTTCACCTTCAACGAATACACCAAACAGATCAAGCGGACGGTACTCTACACCAATCAGGAGTTCACCAAAGAACTCTTCGTTGTAACGATCAAAGTTAGCCCCCGCACTAGGATCAATGTTAAAGGTGTACCCGCCACCAACACCGGCATACCCGTCTACAACACGTCCAGGTAGGGTGTAGGTCACATTACCTGAGAAGGTGAGTGCGCCGTCTTCAAGAGCGCCTACTTGGGCGTAGTCGAAACTGGCACGCACACCTACAGCAGGCATAAGGAGCTGGTCATAGCCAACGTTGAGCCTAAAGCCAACGCTTTCACTGTTGGGTTTGTAGTAGGCACCTACCCCAACGTAGAAGGGACTACGACCTTCGGCATTAAAGATGGAATCACCTTGCGGTCCAGCAGGTCCAGCAGGTCCAGCAGGTCCGGCGGGTCCGGCAGGTCCAACAGGCCCAGGTGGTCCTTCTACCCCAGGTGGTCCCTCAACGCCACTAGGTCCCGGAGGTCCAGGGGGTCCCGGAGGTCCAGGGGGTCCTTCAACGGTGGTGATACCGTCAGACGTAGAAATGTTGTTGAGAAGTTCTTGCAAGCGGGAAATTTCGCCGACGAGGGTGTCAATTCTGCCCTCGAGCGCAGCTAATTCAGCCCGATCAGCTTTAACATCTAGCTCGCTGCGGTCTGCTTTGCTGTCCAAAATGTCGCGCAGAGTCGAAACTTCAATGCCAAGGTCGCGGTAAGCCGAAGCAAGTTCATTAATGGCATTTTGTAAAATACCGAGGTCGCTTCTAAGCATACTGTCTTGACCGTCAACATAAGCTAGCAGACGGGCGATAATGACCGCTGCTTCATAACGGGTTAAGTTGTCAAAACCATCGAAGGTGCCATCTGGACGACCTACAATGATTCCTGCCTCAGTGGCAATCCGTAGCGCTTCTGTTGCCCAGAAGCCCGGTGGGGGAGCGTCAGCATAGCGCCCTGGAGCTGGTTGAATAGCCCCAATGGGTACTGGACCTTGCGCCACAGATACACTAAATACGGACAAACTCAACCCCGCTGCGGCTAGCAGCATAGGGCGTGCCAGCCAAACTTTTGCGTGGTTCACGTTTACCTCCAGCGAGAGTTGATTCTCGAGCCCGCTGTGACCAATCTCATAGTATCACACTTCAAGCTATGGTGTGCAAGGTAATGCCAAATCTCTAATAGTGCATAGATTCACAAGCACCACATGAGGTCTCGAGTACGCTCACGCGTATTACTCGAGTTAAGCGGAAATTTGCATGTGAAAGGTCATAAAAGGGATAAGGAGAGGTTTAGCTCGAGCACTACAGCAACTCATTTATTGAGCTAAGACCTCTATTGAACATTGAACTAAGACCTCTATTATTGAACTAAGACCTTCGTCTACAAGTGACACCAAAAGCTATTTGTGTGTTGCAGCTATCCCATATCCTAAACAGCAGCGTTAGTTAAGCACAAGCTGAGCTATCTCAGTAGCTAAAAACCTCATACAGAAACACATTTCATAAGTTGTACATTAGGTTATGGCTAGCATGATGCAAATTGTCTTGGCCATGAACTAACCAAATGTATTTGTATGAGGGCAACATCTTCATTTAGGGTCTTGCAATGCTTGTTCAAGCACCAGTATTGACACTCACGCCTCTGGCTGAGGTTGATACTCACGTTGAGGGAATTGCGTATATTACTATGCTGAGTATCATCATGAAGTGACGACTAGCACGGGATAACTACTCGGGGCTAAAGATTGTAGCGCACACGCTAGTTACTCGTAGGTGGTATGTCCCTTGACGCAATTGCTTACAAATCTGCTCAGGCAAGTCCTTCATGGATGTTCGACTGATGTTCTCTAGGGTTTGACAGGGGTGCGTCCTCATGACATACTACATCTTGGATTTTTGTGTGTGCCGCTGGGTCGACTGAGAGGAGGTGCTCGCTTAAAGGACGGCTTTGTAAGCACGCAGAATCTGGTGGCAAATATCGCATTCGTGCAGTCTGCGAGGAAACACGGAAACTCGCACTTTGCTCAGCTACACGCTAAATTTGCTACTACCTCGTTTTAGGTAATCACACAAACACACGCCATGACTCATAAACCTTTCACATTAGTTATCTCGTTCTCATGAGAAAAGCGCTACAGTGAGGGTGTTGCGATGAGTGTGGCATTGTGACATGTGGGTTATTTGTACAAGCAAGTTGTTACATAAGTAGGTTGATGTACGAGTTGCCCGAAGCGGTTGCCGCTAAATCAAGTTTTTAAGTCCTTTAGGAGAATCATATGAAGAGATTCAAGTTCAGCTTGCTGTTAGCTGCGTTGATTGCATTCCTCGCAGCGTGCGGTAGCGATGATGGTGGGGTTACCTTCGGTAGCTTGCTCGTGACCGTTAACGGTCCAGACGCAGCTAACGTATCGGTATCTGGCCCTACAACACCAGGTTCGCAAACCGTAACAGATAGCTCTACATTTACAAACCTTGTCCCAGGTAATTACACAGTTACAGGTGAGGCAAGTGGTTTTGAGACCTCAACAGAGAATGTTGTTGTGGTTGCTGGAACTACTCCAGCCAGTGTCACCTTAAGCATGCCTAAAATTGCTCAACCTGCTGTTAGCAGCGTTAGCCTTACACCAACCTCTCTAGATCTAGAAGTGGGTGAAACGGGTACTGTTCAAGCGTCTGTTACTGGTAACGAAGACCTCGGTCGTAATGACATGAGCGTTACTTACCAATCAAGCAATACAGATGTTGCTACAGTAAGCCGTGAAGGCGTTGTGACTGCGATTAGCTCTGGTGCTGCTGTCATTACAGCAACATCCGACTTCGACCCAAGTTACTTTGACACCAGTCGTGTGATAGTTACGTTTAGGGACAACAGTCAAAACCAGACAGATGGTGTGTTAGGTATTGGAGTTTCTGGTAATGATGGTCGCGTATTTGACTTCGTTGTTACCGGACCCAACGGTTTCAATCAAACTGTAAGTACCTCTGCTCGCACTACGCTAACTGTGCCTGCAGGCTCTTACACCGTAACTGCGACTGAAACGGTTGAGATTGACGCAAGTCTTTCTTACGTTGCAACTACCGCGCAACAAACAGCAACAGTGACTGCTGGACAACTTGAAGAAGTTGCTTTTAGCTATGCACGTGAAAATCCAAGTGCAGAAGCAATCATTGATACTTTTGTGTTCGTTGATGCTGTGGATGCTCAAGGTTTGCCATACTTTACAACACCAGAGCGCAATACATCTAAGCGTGTAGAGCTTACTGCCTCACAAACTGAGGAAGTTTTCTGTGTCACGTTTGAAGCTCAAGATGTTGACGGTAATCCTGTTCCAAATGCAA
>JBCCBI010000244.1:0-8546 GCA_039034155.1 Deinococcota bacterium
AAATAACTGTTGGAAGTGCCGAAAGTACGCCTAGAACGTGGCAAGGTATTCATAAATCAATTCAAACTATGTAATTAAAATAATCATTCGTGTTATTAATGTAAGCTGGCACTTGACAAGCTGCCAGCCTATCGTCTAACATCTCTCTTCGTAGGCCGAAGACGTTCCGTTACCTTGACTCGGTCTTTTGTTCGCTGAACAAAACCTTTCGGAGCGTCACCCCTTGCCTACAAATTTTACGAAAGGATGGCTCTCACACCGTTTAGAGCCGTGACAATGCAATTAAAGATGCTATTTACCAGACATCAACATATTGCTAATCATTCGCACGGCTTTATTCATGCGACTAAGCTAGCTGACGGTTATCACCTTAGATGCTTAAGTGATAATTCTGTAATGGCAGCGGACTTTTGTGGTTTTGATTCAAATCACACAGAGTCAAGTCCAAGTCTTTCTTGGCGTGCTTAGTACGGTTTTGGTGAGTGTTCATCCGAACATTTAATTTTCCAAAAACAATTTAATATGTTGGGCTTATGCCCTCACCGCCGTTGCCATGTTGTGAATATGAAGCACTGTGCACAAATTGTCTAGTCTAGATAATTTTGAGATTTGGCTCGAGCGGGCCGCTGATGTTCCGTTACTGGTCAAGCGCCCCCCTGCTAGGGGGTGAACCCTCTTCTAGGATTCTTGCTGGTTCAAGTCCAGCCCTTGAGCGTCCGTAGACGTAAAGGAAGCTAAATTTGTGTTCGGCAGAACACTCTCGGATGTCACTTTTGTCCGCTTGAATTTTTCGAGGCATATTGCCCTGTTATCTGCTTTGTCACCTTTCGTTCTATGTTACTTGTTAGCACACGTTCTCGAGTGGGCCGCCGATGCGCCGTTATCAGAATATCTGCCTGTCACGCAGAAGGTCGCTGATTCGACTCCAGCCTGATGTGATCAACACATCAATAGTTCAATGGTCTGTTTGTTCGCAAACAGTTTCAGACATCCCTTTTGCCTGCTTGAGTGTTGTTAAGCCATATTCACCTCAGTCGTTTTTTACCTTGTAACTATTTGTTCTCAAGTGAGCCGCTGATGCGCCGTTATCGGTAAAAGCAGTGGGCCTTTACGCCCAGATTGTTGGTTCAAGTCCAACCCTTAGGCGTCCTTAGGCGTAAGGTAGCTAAATTTGTGTTCTACCCAGAACACTCTCGGACATCCCTTTTGCCTGCTTGAGTTTGTGTTCGCCTCATCATGTTTTGCCTCTTTTGCTTATCAACATTCGTCCTCGAGCGGGCCGCTGATGCGCCGTTATCAAAGCATTGGAAATTGCTGGTTCAAATCCAGCTCTTAGGTGTCTATGGACCTTAGGAAGCTAATTTTGTGTTCTACCCAGAACACTCTCGGACATCCCTTTTGCCTGCTTGAGTTTTTGTTTGCTAGGTTTGCCCTTTGCCTCTTTTACTTATCAACATTCGCCCTCGAGCAGGTCGCCGGTGCGCCGTTATCGGTAAACAATTTGCCCCGTAAATAACACACGGACATCACGTTTTATCTGCTCGAGCTTAACCCATCTCGCTGATACAAATCCCTCGCTGATACAAACCCGATGTACCATCGTCTAACGGTAAGACATCCGATTTTGATTCGGACAATAAAGGTTCAACTCCTTTTGGTGCAGCCAGACAAATGAGCTGTTGAGAAAGCTAGCCACATCTCAAATCCACCTGCTTATTTGTTATCAGCGTGCGAGATTGTTAAGCGACAATTTCAAACTACACATCACGTTTTCTGTAGATCGGAGGTGTTTAAGATGCAAAAATTACACAAACTCTATAACCCTAACCGAACACCACAACATCGTCCTATTGATGCCAAACAACTGCGGAATAGTGCAGGTGGCTTTGTCTGGGAGGTGTCTGTGTGGCAGCGTCTTGACCGCTTTTTGATTTTGGGTACAGAGGGCGGTAGCCACTATGTCAAAGAACAACGCCTCACGGTGGAAAGTGCTACAAACCTCATGCAACTACTCAAAGAAGACGGTTTGCGCGTGGTAGCACGGATTAAAGACATTAGCCTGCAAGGGCGTGCCTACAAAAATGACCCCGCGCTGTTCGCCTTGGCACTGGCGTTTACTGTTGGTGACGAAGTAACCCGTCAAGCTGCTAGAGACGCACTGCCAAACATTGCCCGCACTGGCACGCATCTGTTCATCTTCATGACCTATGCCAGCGAGATGCGTGGTTGGGGGCGTGGTCTACGCCGAGCGGTGGCAAGCTGGTACGATAGCAAAGACCTACGAAACTTGGCCTATCAAGTGACGAAATACGCGCAACGTGCTGGCTGGACGCACCGCGACGCTCTGCGGCTTGCCCACCCTAAAGCCGACAGCAACGAACGTGACGCGCTTTACCGCTATATCACCGGACACCGTGACAAGCTGGCGGAAGTAACGGTGGCAGGAACAATAGTTACAGAGGTGACGAGCGACTGGGCGCAGTACCTTGCGGCAGTTGAAACCGTGAAGCAAGCAACTGATGTGGCAATAGTGGTGGATGCTATTAAAATGCACAACCTGCCACGGGAGGTGCTCCCTACGCAGATGCTCGAACACGCTGAGATTTGGGCGGCGCTCTTAGAACGTATGCCTATGACAGCGATGATTCGGAACTTGGCGACGATGACTCGAGTTGGCCTTCTCGGCGACTTGTCCGACGCTGTGTCGCTCATCACCGAGCGTCTCACGGATGCCATACACCTGCGCAAAGCTCGCATCCACCCCATTCAGATTTTGGCAGCACTCATCACCTACCAGTCTGGACGTGGTGCGCGGGGTAAAGGTACATGGACACCAGTTCAGCAAATTGTGGACGCGCTCGACAAAGCTTTCTACCTGAGTTTTGAAAACGTGCCAACGACACAAAAACGTGTCATGCTGGCGCTGGATGTGTCTGGCTCGATGGGCTGGGGAACCATTGCAGGTGTGCCCAACCTATCACCGAGGGTCGCAAGTGCAGCACTGGCCCTGGTGACGGCTGCCCGCACGCCCATGCACCTCATCACTGCCTTCGCACATGAGATGGTGATGCTGAACGTTAGCCCAAATCAGCGTTTGGATGACGTGATTAACGCCACTAGCAATTTGCCTTTTGGCGCGACTGACTGCGCCTTGCCTATGCAGTATGCGTTGGGGAAAGGGCTCGAGCTAGATGCTTTCGTTATACTCACCGATAGTGAAACTTGGTACGGCAAGCAGCACCCTGTCGAGGCCCTGCGCGATTACCGCCGTAAAACGGGGATTCCCGCCAAGCTTATCGTCATTGGGATGGTGGCAAACAAGTTCAGCATCGCCGACCCAGACGACGCAGGTATGTTGGACGTGGTTGGGTTCAGCACGAACACGCCAACGCTTATTGCAGATTTTGTAGCGGAATAGGCTTGAGCCTTCATTTAGATAGAACATCGTGTGGTGACGTTATACATGTGTTGCCGCGCGATGTTTTTGTTTGGCAGGTCTTGGGCACACGTTTGGAAGATGCAGCGAAAGAGGAGGAGATTGATGAGCTATTTTGAGATGTTGGTTTATTTGTAGTGCTGATTGGTGCTCACTCCACACATACATCGAAACTAATATCCTTTTGCTCTTTTCAATACCAGGATGTTACCTGAATTACAACCAAGCCACTGTCCTCGAGCCCTCACCTTTCGGATATTCTGGATACGCCCGGTGAAATGACTCTAAGACCAAACGACGCGGAATAAACCGCATAAACGCGGTCACACTGCGGCTTTGGCTGTCGTATTGACCAATAGCACGAAGTTTGTTTTCAATATGGTGGTCGCTTATTGGAATGTAGTGCGTGGGGGACACGTGTTGGGCAGCAACTTCTTCTGGTGGTAAAAAGTTAGGACGCGGTGCGCCGCCGTAAGGGGTATCGCTAGCAAAGTAGTAAAGCTTGTCGATCTTGTGGCTGCTTTCATCTAATGCTTGTTTGACAAGGTAGTGCGTGGTGACGTGGTCTAAGTGACCATTGGAGCCGTTTGGCCCAAAGGTGATGATGGTTTTGGGCCGGAGGGACTCGAGCCGTGCCACAATTTCCGGCACAATGTCACTAGCGGGTACGTCTTTTAACTTGCCATCCGGAAAATCTAAGATGTGTTGTTCGGTAACGCCGAGAACCTCGAGGCTAGCCCTTAACTCCTCTTCACGCAACGCGGGCAATTCGTGCGGTTCACACAGTCCTAGTGAGCGCCCTGCGCCGCCCCTCGTAAATGTGAGCGTGGCGGTGGGCTTATCCGCTTCTGCCATTTTGCTTAAAATACCGCCAGTGCCAAAAACTTCGTCGTCGGGGTGGGGAACAATGAGCATCAAATCAACCATAGCCGCTATCATATCCAGCTAGGAGGGCATCACGCGGTAAGTCACGATGAGGCTACAACTCACTCTTTCACTATATAACCCAAACTTGACAACATCACACTCAGGTTTTATGATTTAATATATGAATAGTGAACGACTCACCGAAACAGCGTTAGCAGCTGTGGCGAGTGCTCAAAGTATGGCGCAACTACGCGGGCATCAAACTATTGTGCCAGCGCATGTTGCCCTTGCCTTAGTTGCTGATCCAAGCGCACCTGCAAGCAGAGTTCTGGAGCAAGCAGGTGGTAACCACAAACAAGTCATGGCGGCACTAGAAACCGTCCTTAATAAACTTCCTAAAGTCTCTGGCGGTACAGGTCAGTACATGGACAGTGCCCTAGGTAGTGCCTTTGGTGAGGCCGAAAAACGTGCTGATGACTGGGGTGATAGCTTCGTTGCGGCAGACACGCTACTTGTGGCCGTACGAGCAACTAATTCTGAGGGTATGAATAGTCTGCCCAGTGTGGACGCACTAGCAGAGGCTGCAAAAACCATCCGCCAAGGTAAAACTGTAGATAGTAAATCGGCTGAGACAACCTTTGAGTCTTTGTCGCGTTACGGCATTGACCTCACTGATCTTGCACGAAGTGGCAAACTTGACCCTGTGATTGGTCGCGATGAAGAAATTCGCCGAGCGATTCAAATTTTGCTGCGTCGTACCAAAAACAATCCCGTGCTCATTGGTGAACCTGGGGTGGGTAAAACGGCCATTGCAGAAGGTCTTGCCCAGCGCATCATCAACAAAGACATTCCCGAAGGTCTGCAAGGTAAACGCATCATTCAGCTGGATATGGGTTCGTTACTAGCTGGCGCTAAGTATCGTGGTGAATTTGAGGAGCGCCTCAAAGCGGTTATTGAAGATACTGTGAACTCAGCTGGTGAAGTGCTTCTATTTGTGGATGAGTTGCACACTATTGTGGGCGCAGGTAAAGCGGAAGGTGCGGTGGATGCCGGCAACATGCTCAAACCGCCCTTGGCACGTGGACAATTGCGAATGCTGGGGGCAACAACCCTAGCGGAATACCGTGAGATTGAGAAAGATCCAGCGCTCGAGCGCCGTTTTCAGCCCATCGTCGTCGATGAACCCAGTGTGGAAGAAACCGTAAGTATTCTGCGGGGCATTAAAGAAAAGTACGAAGTTCACCACGGGGTAGACATAAGCGACCCGGCTATTATTGCGGCGGCGACTTTGTCCAATCGCTACATTGCCGACAGGCAACTACCCGACAAAGCCATTGATCTTATTGATGAAGCTGCCAGCCGTATTCGCATGCAACTCGACAGTATGCCTGAAGAAATTGACGGGTTGCGCCGCCGCAAGTTGCAGTTAGAGATTGAAAAAGAAGCTCTCAAAGGCGAGGATGACGTTGCCTCAGCTAACCGCCTATTACGGATTGAAGAAGAACTACGCACTGTTGAAGACAGCATCAATGTAGCTCGGTCAGCTTGGGAAGCCGAGCGGGCTGTGCATGAAAACTTGCGCCACGCGCAAGAAGAACTGGACGCGGTGCGGATTCAAATTGAGCGAGCAGAACGCGATTACGACCTCAACAAAGCCGCTGAACTGCGTTATGGGCAGTTGCCTAAGCTCGAGGCTAAATTGCGCGAATACAAACAAAACTTGGAAGATGCTGCCTATATTCGGCTCGAGGTTAACAGCAATGAAGTCGCCGAAGTCATTAGCCGTTGGACAAATATTCCGGTGAGCAAACTGGTTGAAGGTGAAAAAGACAAACTCTTGCGTTTAGAAGATGAATTACACGAGCGCGTTATTGGGCAAGACGAAGCTATTGTGGCAGTTAGTGATGCTATTCGTCGGTCTCGAGCAGGACTTTCTGACCCCAACCGGCCCATTGGCTCCTTTATTTTCTTGGGACCAACCGGCGTGGGTAAAACCGAAACCGCCAAAGCCCTTGCCGCTGAGCTTTTTGACAGCGAAGATAACCTAATCCGCCTAGACATGTCCGAGTACATGGAACGGCACACCGTGGCGCGGCTTATTGGGGCACCGCCGGGCTATGTTGGCTATGACGAAGGCGGGCAACTGACCGAAGCTGTACGCCGCCGCCCTTACAGTGTGATTTTGTTTGATGAAATTGAAAAAGCTCATCCAGAGGTGTTTAACACCCTTTTGCAATTGCTGGATGACGGCCGCCTCACCGATTCACAGGGGCGTACTGTAGACTTTCGCAACACAGTTGTAATTATGACCAGCAATATTGGCAGTCCGCAGATTTTGGAAGCAAGCCGCCAAGGTGAGGGCTATGAGGGCATCAAACAGACTGTTTTTGGTTTGTTGCAACAGCAGTTCCGCCCCGAGTTTCTTAACCGCATTGACGACACAATTGTCTTCCACGCGCTTGATCGCAACCACATGCAGAGTATTGCGGCCATTCAACTGCAGCGTTTGCAAGGCCGTCTAGCTGGTCGTGATATGACGTTGTCACTTTCAACCGCAGCTATGGAACACCTCGCCAACGTTGGTTATGACCCTATGTTTGGCGCGCGTCCGCTCAAACGAGCGATTCAGCAACTTATTGAAACGCCGCTTTCCAGAGGGATCATTGCAGGCGATGTGCAAGAAGGTGACACCATCTACGTGGAACCTGCAGCAGATGGGTTTAGTTTTAGCCCAACCCGTCCAGACGTACCTGCTTTAGCGAATTAGAACATCCTCAGCTAGGCTCTCTACTCGTCCTGTGCTTATTATTTGCATAGGACGAGTTTATAGGACGAGTTTCTTTGTGAGGCTGATTGATGCCACAGACGCCAACTTTACTGAGATGATTGTGGCAACCTAAACTTAGCGTGCCTTATCAGCAAAAAATAATGTCTTTGCTTGCATCAATTTAAGACAGGATGGCGAGGTAGAAAAACCTAACGTCTGTTACTCATAAATCAGATACACTAACTTTATGAATCAAAAGCGTCTCATCATTTTAGGAATCTTGCTGGTGGCAAGTTTAAGTGCCTGTGCGCCTCGAGCAAGCACAACGAGCACAACCTCAGCTCAGGGTGGTGGCCGCCGTGTCATCATCATCAACAACCCCGCTGCTAACGAAGTTATTCAAACCGTAGACACCGCGTGGCACCGCATGCAGCTTAACTTTTTGGAAAACGGTAGCTACAGCACCAACGTGCTGGTTGACCTTGTTTTGCCACAAGGCGTGCGTTGGGTGCTCGAGGACTTTACGGCTGAAAACTACCGCATTCGTTTTGTTGCCAGTGATATCCCCGAAGTTGTCTGGCTGATTACGCCGGAGGGTGTAGAAACAGTTCCGGTAAGCTAGCACTGCAACAGGTTTCCGCTGGGACTTAATTGCACTGAACCTTAACTACATCACGCTTTAATTACACTCAGCCTTAACAAAGTTCAGCCTAATAGAGCATTATTCATCCTGCCTTCACGCTTTCTTGTAAAAGATGTGCCTACAATAGTGACATGGCGTGATTGTTTTGTGCCTGAAAGATAGGGTTTATTGTTGTTTACTGGCAAACGTAGGCATTTATTGTGCGATTATTGTGCGGTTGTGATGGTGCAAGCTAACAAAATATGTAGCAGGTCCCGAGTAGGTTTAATACCAGTACCTCAGTTGGCGTCACCCAACATACCGTCAGACGTTGCCAGCACCAGACGATATCCCTATACTGTGTAGCGTGCAAAGAGTGAGAGTTGACGTACAACGTACAACACTAAAGTTGAGTTTAGTAGGTAGCTAATGATGAGATTGATCGTCAGCACGCATGCGGGTGTGTTTGAGTGTGAGGCCCTAAGCCACTCGAGGCTAATGCCTCACTCACGGGTCACTCACGCCCTATGCTGTCTACTAGTACCTGCCTAGCGTTGTGTGTGAGAAGTTTCTAGGACAAGCTCTCGAAACCGCATAGGCTACACTGCGCACAGCAAGCATGATTGGAACCTAAGCTCAAAGGTTGGGTTCTACAATTGGCGTGCGCGCCTAAACAAATCGCCTTAGGAGGCAACATGAAACATTGGATATTGGCAAGTGTGGTGACTGTTATGGCAGCATCACTAAGCCCAGCAAGGGCGCAACCCCTTGCTGACGTCGCCCCAAGTGGTACCATCCTCAGCTTAGGTCTGGCAAGCTATGACGAGTTTTATGCTAACGACTTACTGTCTGAC
>JBCCBI010000245.1:0-8539 GCA_039034155.1 Deinococcota bacterium
CTGACAGAGCTATGTCACACTTACTTGACAAGCTGCCCAAACGTGAGGCTGTAGACGGCTGAATCGAAGTGGCGCGAAGTTTACACAATTTTAGCTGGCTTGTTTGCGCTTTATGTTGTTGTCTGGGTACCAGGTACGTATATGCGCACCTACTTTGCGGGCAAAGGCGGTAGCATCGCTGTGTTTGACCTACGCCGCGACCTCTACGACCGCATTTTGCGCATGTCAGCATCTTTTTTTAAGCGCAACCGCTCAGGTAGTGTGGTGTCGCGGCTGATTAGTGATGTAGAACTTACCCAAAACTTGGTGGGGAGCGCCCTTACCAATGTTTGGATGGACTCAACAGCAGTTTTGGTTGTGCTCTTTTTCCTCGTTCGGATTGATGTGCGTGTGACCCTTGTTGCACTGGTCACGTTTCCTATTTATATTTTGCTGTTTCGCTATTTTCAAAACGAAATTCGCGACTCAACTCACCGCATTCAAGAAGGCATTTCAGATATGGCGGGTAACGCGCAAGAAAAAATTGCCGGTAGTGCTATTGTCCACGCGTTTACCCAAGAAAAACGTGAAAATAACATGTTCCGCGAGAGTTCAGATGATCTGTTTAGTGCCACCATGCGGCGGGTGCGCTTTCGCGGTGCTAACAATGCATCTACAGGTTTAGTCACCCAAAGCGCGCCCCTGCTGGTGATGCTCTACGGCGGCTATTTAGTAACGCGCGGACAACTTAGCGTGGGGCAACTGGTTGCCGTAAGCATGTATTTGCGGCCGCTCTACTTACCGCTCGAGCGCTTCAGTGAACTCAATGTAGTACTGTCCAACGCCCTTGCTGCCCTTGACCGCATTTTTAACGTGATGGACCATGAACCAGACATTCAAGATAGCCCCGGTGCCGCCAAGCTCAAAACGATTCGCGGTGCGGTTGAGTTTCAAGATGTAGCTTTTCACTATCCTGCGACAAGCTATACCTCTGCAAAAAATGAGTCTGTAGAGGCTGATTCTGTAGAGGCTGATTCTATAGAGGCTATCAACGTGGAAGATGGTAGTAACGCACCAACTTTAGAAGACGTGAGCCTCGAGGTTCAACCAGGGCAAAAAGTTGCCTTTGTGGGCCCCAGTGGTGCTGGCAAAAGCACCTTAGTCAGCCTCATCCCGCGCTTTTATGATGTTGCCGAGGGCACAATTTACGTTGATGGACACGACATTCGTGATGTCAAAGTTAAATCGCTACGCAAACACATCGGCATGGTTTTGCAAACGCCTATTTTGTTTAGCGGCAGCGTGCGCGACAACGTGCGTTATGGCAAGCCAGATGCGAGTCAGACTGAGCTCATTGAAGCTTGTAAAGCTGCCAACGCATTCGACTTTATTCGCGAATTGCCCAGAGGCTTTGATAGTGAAGTTGGTGAAAGTGGCGCGCTGCTTTCGGGCGGTCAGCGGCAACGCCTCACCATTGCACGGGCGTTTCTTAAAGACCCTACTATTTTAATTTTAGATGAAGCAACAAGCGCACTAGATAGCGAGTCTGAGCGGCTTATTCAAGACGCGCTCGAGCGGCTCATGGTCGGGCGTACCACGTTCATCATCGCTCACAGGCTCAGCACGGTGATTGGTGCTGACATGATTGTCGTCATGCAAGCTGGGCGCGTGGTGGATGTTGGCACTCACAATGAACTGCTAGCACGGCGTGGGCTTTACCAGAATCTTTACCAAAAAGCTGCTGCTGCATAGCTCTTTATTATGTCGGGTTTATGTTGCGTGCAATAAGACGGTCTAACCAGCGTTTGGGTAAGAGCATAGGCAGGGTCCAATTCACAAACTTGTTGGGTACAGGTGCGTAACGTACGTTTGGCTTTGCACTTAGTAAGGCTTGCCAGATCACGTCTGCAATAACTTCCGGGGCAAGACCGTTTTTACCTTCTTGAAGCATGTAAGCTTTAAAACGCTGCAAACTCGCGCCATAGTCAGTTGATGCAAACTTCTCAAGGTTTACTGCAGCTGATTTATCCCAGATAGGCGTTTTGACCGAACCCGGACCGACAATAATAACGTCGATGCCATATTGCATAAGTTCGCGGCGGAGGGATTCACTGTAGCCCTCGAGTGCATGTTTGGAGGCAACGTAGGGACCAACAAAGGGGGCACCTTGTTTGCCGCCAACTGAGCTAATATTGATGATACGGCCGGGTTTACCCGTACGTGCGCGGTCACTTCCTAATAGCGGCGCAAAAGCTTTGACCATGTTGTGAACTGCGACAAGATTTACCTCGAGCTGGTGTCGTAAGTCATCACTTGTAAGGTGTAAGAGTGGACCCTCCACAGCAATACCCGCGTTATTCACAAGTCCCCATAAGGTTCCACTTTGTAAGGTATCTTCCACAGTTGCTACGGCTTTGGTAATAGCTGCTTCATCGGTGACATCTAGTAGAAGTGGCGTTACACTATCAGCAAAGCGCTGCTGCAGTTGGCTTGCATCTTGTGCTTTACGCACCGTCGCAAACACATGAACGCCGCGCTCTATTAAGTAAGCTGTGGTAGCTAAGCCGATACCACTCGAGCATCCTGTAATCACTACAGCTTTACTGTTGATTGTGCTAGCTAGCGTATTTGTGTGTTCTGCTGACATTATGCAGGCGTGGCAACACGTTGGTCTAGATGTTCTACACTTACGTCCCACAACCTTTCTTGGGTTTTCACATCACGTGCCAGCGGGTTCACCTCTTCTTCTACGTTCGGTGGACCATAATAAGTGCCAGTGATGCCTTTCGCATCTGCAGATGACGCCAAGTAAACTGCGGACGCAGCACCATCATGTGGGGTTCGGCGTAATCTTAAACGGCGAATCGGTGCAGCCAATTTATAGATGAGGCCGTTGTTTTGGGTAAAGCCTGTCACCACAACGCCTGGATGCACTGCGTTGGCGGTCACGCCACTCTCTGCTAATTTTCTTGCCAATGTAAACGCGTGTAGCACATTGGCTAGCTTACTTTGGCTGTAGACAGCCCACCCCGCGCCATACTGCCCTTTACCCTCAGTTTGCCACGTGTGTTCAAACTGCACATCATCCCAGTGGATGCGCCCATCTAAGTGCGCTATTGACGATTGATTGATGATGCGTGCCTCACCATGTTGCTGAGCAGTTTGTTTGAGGTCATCCAATAACTCATACGTGAGCAAAAAATAGCTGAGGTGGTTAAGTGCCCACGTCATCTCGATGCCATCTGCACTTTCTTGACGCGTTGTAAACCATGCACCTGCGTTATTGACGAGTACGTCTAGTCTGTCTAGGTCGTTTTTTAACGTACTTGCCAAGGTTCGTACTTCTACTTGATTGGATAAATCTGCAACGTAATAATGGATGTTGTCATTGCCTGTTTGCTGGCGAATCTCTTGCGACGTTGAAATGCATTTTTGTGCGTTTCTGCCGATGATGACTGTACGCGCGCCTTGTTTAGCGAGGTCGCGGGCAATAGCTTTGCCGATGCCGTTGGTAGCACCTGTAATGACGGCTGTTTTTCCTTGCATAGTATGAACTCCTTGTGATTGATTTAACGATTTAACGATGCTTGGCGTTTAGACAACGTGCGCAGCACGTACATATCTCCGTTCAAAGCGTGTAAATTGAGTATGTAATTCAGGTGCATTTAAGGCTTTACCGTGCTGAAACAGCACCACATCTGCTTGCTTAGTAAGTTCAGCAAAGCGCCGTATGCTTTGCAAACCTAGAGGGCGATCCTCGTATAAAAATGGCTCGGTGAGTCCTAGCAAATTTAAGCAAACATCAGCTGCAAAAAGCACGCGTTGACCCGTTGGAGATGACCACCCTAGCGCAATTTGCCCAGCACTATGCCCCGGCATGTGATACACATCTAGCCCACCTGCAAATGGCAGCACATCACCATCTGACACGTGCTGAATGTTTGATACGGGCGCAATATATTTTGGCTGCTGGTTAATGTAAAGTCGCGTTGCCAGTTGACCAAGCACTGTTGGCGCAGGTGTGTAAGGTCTTGCCCAACGCCCCTGGGTAACCAAAGCAGCATCTTCTGGGTGCATCCACACCTTGGCACCTGTCTGCGCAACGACACCTGCAAGACCACCTGTATGGTCAAGGTGCGCGTGCGTGACGATGATGTTGGTAATCTGTCCCAGTTTTTTACTAGCTTGGACAATCTCATCTGCAAAACTCGCCGTGCCAGCATCGATGAGGGTGAGTTCGTCACTATCAGCAGGTTTAAGTACAAATACGTTGGTGATGGCAGTGCCTACGCGCCACAAGCCGGGTAAAACCTCTTGAAAAGTCATGCGGGTGCCTTAGTTGATGGTATCTCAGACGATGGTTTAGTCAACAATAGCCAAGTCATGCGCACCTCGAGGCAGGTCAATCTGGCGGTCAGTTAACGTCAAGGTTGGTTCTACACCACTTCGGTCAACATCAAAAAAGCTAAGCCAGCCGTTGCTACGTGGGGCATCATGATCTTGATAAATCACGACGGCAATCTGGTCGCCGTCGGCATCGAACACGGCATCTTCAGGGAGAACGCCACGAAACCCAACTGGCTCGCCGTAGGTTGTAAGTATGCCTGTCGCGTCATCTACGCCGACGAGGGATAACGAAGATGCACCTCGAGCTGGCACCAAGCTAAGCGGCCCACCCGGCAGATAAGTACGTTCCATATTGACCACAGCAAGCAAGTCGCCAGTGCGATTCATTTCAAACGCTTCGGGGCTCTTAGAGACGGTGGCTTCGGAAATAAGACCTCGAGCTTCATCCTCAGGTGAAAGTGCCAGTGACAAAATGGCACCGTTACCGTTCAACACAGCATCTGTTGGACGCGGTCCCCAAGCAACATCAGCAACTAGGAGATGATTACCACTGCGCGTCCAGCGGGCGACACTGAGCCAACGGTCCGTATAAAGTTCTGGCGTTTCAGCGACTACCGAGATCGGTATGCCGTTAGCATCTAGCTCAAAGCGGGCGAGCGTTACGGCTGTGTCATTTAAAATCACGCCTGCTGCTTGACCACTTGGGTGAATCACGCTGTAGGTTGCACCGGGCGTCGCATCTGGGCGTTGCGGCGGTGAACTGACCTCGAGGTCAAACGCACGAACATCCCCCGGCAGTCCGTCTATGAGCGGCACGATGGTTAACTCGTTATCAATGTCTCTGCACGCAATCAGTAACCATGTACCTGTAGACGCAATATCAACCGACATAGGTTCAACACAAACATCGACTTCACTGAGTACATCACCTGTGACAAGGTCAATCGTCGTGAGAGTACGCGTTATAGGCATGCCTTCGCGCACGCTGGAAACTTGCTCAATGTCATCAACCATGCCGCGCCCTGCCGTAACATACGCCAACGTGCCATCTGCTGAGACAGTTGTCGCGCCCGGCCAGCCCATCACTGTATTGGACGCTTCGGCTTGGATACGGGTTGGATTATCCGCTGTCAAGTCGGACAAGACAATAAGCGCGTCTTGCTCACCCTCCATGGGATAAAGCAAACCATCAGCATAAGCCGTTGCGGCCATGTCGGCATCTGCTAAAACCAATAACCTAGTGGCATCAAATGTATTTACGGCTGGGATGGCCTCGGGGACGCTAGGCGCACCATCTAGTAGATGCCAGCCTGCCAAGGTTAAGCCGATGCTCCCAACAATGACACCCAAACCAATGCCTAAGCCCACAAGTAGTCGGCGTAGTATTCGTTTCATAGCTCTAAAACTCCTTTACAGGATTTATGCAGCGCGTTGAAGCTACATGTTTATGTACATGTTGATAGACGTAACGAGCAAGCATCTAATTCATGCTATGCTTGATGTTACCAATGGCAACACGAGTAATATTGAGCGTATTATGCTATGTTACCATCGGTAACACTGTAAGCTAGAAAACGCATTATGGCTAATACGTCTTATCATCATGGAAATTTAAAGCAAGCACTCATTGCTGCTGCTCGCGAGCAACTTGCTGAACAAGGGGTTGCTTCGCTCAATTTGCGTGCGCTAGCACGTGGTCTCAAAGTCACGCACCCGGCGGTGTACCGTCACTTTAAGGACAAAGATGCTCTGCTCGAGGCAGTTGCTGAAGAGGGCTTTGTAGAGTTAACTGAACGTTTGCAAGCAGCTTCAGTTGCATCACCTGAGGATCACGCGCGTGGGCTCGAGCACATGGCGACTGCCTACATCGGGTTTGCCCTTGACCACCCCGAACTGCTTCAACTCATGTTTGTGCTGATGCCAGCAAGCGAACGCATGCAAAATGAAAGTTTGTACGCCGCCAGCAAGCAGGCATATGCCGTGCTGCTCAGCAGTGTTGCGCACACAGACACTGATCCTTACATTAGCAGTGCGGTTGTGTGGGCGTTATTTCATGGGCTAGCAACGCTGACGATTGACAAGCAGCTCGAGGTTTTAGGCGACCCTGATAAACGCCAAAAGGTCATTGCCCAAGCTGCACACGTGCTTGCGCGCGGCATGTTTTAAGGTCACTTAGCTAAATACCTAACGCATCTAAGTCAAATAGTGCCGTAATTGTTGCGTGTGTGCGCTCGAACGATGTCAGCCTATCTAGGAATAGCTGCTCAATATGTTCGCATTACCCCACAAAGCACATTGCATTTGCTATAAGTAGGGCATTGTGTTTGAGTTCTTTATCACATTCATCGTAGCCATACCTATTGTGGTAGTTGTTCTATTGATTTATCTCTTAAGGCGCACAGCTCGTGACCATAGGCGCATCGATAAACTTGAAACTAAGCTAGCTGCCGCGATACGACAGCTACAACACTTCCGTAATATTGTTGAGGGTTTAGATGCAACTCAAGATATGGAACTACTGTCTTTTGATAAGGCTAAAAACGCCACGGCACAAGCTGCTGATGAGCTGACAGAGAAGATGTATACGCCCTCTTCATCTTCTCTAATACCTAACACAGAGATCGGTGACGCTGTTACACCTGATCAAGAGACAAGTGAGGCTGTCACCGACGATGTTATAAGTTCCGACGTACAAGCAGCCAAAACCTCAGTGTTCGATGCAGCAGCTTATCAGCCTCAGGAACATCAACCAGACAGTCAAAAAACCTTTGGCAGAGAGGCAGCTTCAGCTCGAACTAGGCCAGCTCAGCAAGAAACTCACCAAAAAACATCACCTGAACGTACATCACCAAGCTGGTTCAGCCGCTTAACTGGGGCGAATACTATCGCTAGGTTGGGTGTCGTACTGCTCTTTATTGGCTTGGGATTTGCTGTGCAACTGGCCGCTCGAGCAGGCATGTTTCCGCTCGAGCTACGGCTTGCCCTCATCGCTTTGGTCGGCTTAATTATGGTGGTACTCGGCTGGCGGCTACGTAAGCGACGACCTGCGTACAGTTTTAGCTTGCAGGGCGGCGGCGTGGCAATATGTTATTTGGTTGTACTGGCTGCACTTAGAACCTATCAGCTCATACCTGAGCCACTCGCGTTTACCATGCTGGTGTCACTCACTGCGCTAACAGTGACCCTAGCTGTCATGCAAGATGCCTTAGCCCTTGCCATCATTGGCATGTTGGGCGGGTTTGCTGCACCCCTTTTTGTCTCGAGCTTATTCGATGACATGAGTTTATTTAGCTATTCACTTGTGTTAAATATGGGTGTCTTGCTTGTCGCCTATGTTAAAAGGTGGCGGCCGTTATACACAGCTAGCTTTTATAGCAGCTTTGTACTGATTGCGCTTTGGAATGTCATCAACCTGCCAGCAGCCACAAGTTTCAGCGCGTGGCCAGTTGTAGATGGATTTTTGCTAGCTCACTTTGCGCTTTATCTGACGATGAGTGTGTTGCTAGCCCATCAACCTAAAGCATCCCCAGAAACGACCGTCGTCTTTGTGTTACCCATAGCCGTGTTTGGTTGGCATGTGCAACTTGTTGACCACCTGCCCTTTGTCCCTGCTATCAGCGCGCTGGGATTTGCAGGGGTGTATTTGGGGCTGGCTAGCTGGTTACTGCGGCGTAAATCTACCGAGAACATGCAGCCTCAGCGCCTGGCTGAAATTTTTACGGTGATTGGCACTATTTTTGTCACCTGCAGCATTCCCTTAGCCTTTGATAGCGAGCTAACCACAGCGCTGTGGTTACTGGAGGGTGCAGGACTCGTTTGGCTTGGCTTGCGCCAAAAGCGCCGTTCGTTGCGCATCCTCGGCGTGCTACTACAGTGCTTTGCGTTTGTCATGATTCAAACTCGCATCTCAACAGATATCTTGTACATCTTTACCGATACAAGCAGCGTTATAGACGGCGTCCGGTTGTCAATAAGGACATTTCCATTAGACCCAGACAGCTTATTTATGCGGGCCTTACTCGCCATATCTCTGCTAACAAGTAGTTTGCTGCTGCATAAATATCGTGAGCTCGTACCTCATGTCGAAAAACACCTGAGTTCACTACCTGAAAGAGCGCCGCCGCCAGGTAATTGAATGCTTTTACTTTCAAAATCTCACCCAAAAAGAAACCAGCCAACGACTCAACATGCCACTAGGCAGTGTAAAAACAGA
>JBCCBI010000246.1:0-8504 GCA_039034155.1 Deinococcota bacterium
ACCCCCACCGTTACCACCTTCTTTAATTTCTACAGTTGCTGGAACTGGTTTTAAAAGTGCCTTTTCTGGTGATGGAGGTGCTGCGACGGCTGCTCAACTGTTCCACCCCTGTGACGTTGTACTAGACAGTACTGGCAACTTATTTATTGCTGACCAGTACAACCACCGTGTTCGCAAAATAGATACGGCTGGGATTATCACGACGGTAGCTGGGAGTAGTGCAATTGGTTTTTCTAACGGTGGCTTTTCTGGTGATGGAGGTGTTGCCACAGCTGCCCACTTGAACGAACCCTGTGGCGTTGCAGTGGACAGTGTTGGCAACCTATTTATTGCTGATACTGGGAACAACCGCATTCGTAAGGTAGATACAACTGGGATGATCACAACAGTTGCAGGAAACGGCAGAAGTAGCTTTTCTGGTGATGGAGGTGCTGCGACAGATGCTCGGCTCATATCTCCTCTCAGAGTTGCAGTGGACAGTGCTGGCAACCTATTTGTTGCTGATTGGGGCTACCACAGCATTCGTAAGATAGATACAGCTGGAATTATTACAACGGTTGCAGGAAATGGTAGAAGTGGCTTTTCTGGTGATGAAGGTGTTGCCACAGCTGCCCAACTGTTTTATCCAAGCGATATTGCAGTAGACAGTGCTGGCAACCTGTTCATTGCTGACACTAATAACCAACGCATTCGCAAGGTGAATACAGCTGGGATTATCACAACGGTTGCTGGAAGTGGCGCAACCGGCCGTGGTAATGGCGGCTTTTCAGGTGATGGTAGGCGTGCAACGGCTGCTCAACTGGATAGACCCAGAGGTATTGCAGTAGACAGTGCTGGCAACCTGTTTATTAGTGACCGTGGTAACGACCGCATTCGCAAAGTAGATACAGCTGGGGTTATCACAACAGTTATTGGGAGTGATAACTTCAATCTTTCAGCTGATGGAGATGCTACGCCAGCTACCAGACTGTTTTTACCCGAAGGTATTGCAGTAGACAGTGTTGGCAACCTGTTTATTACCGAGTGGATCATTAATCGCATTCAAAAGGTTGTGTTTCTAGATAATTAGACCCATAATGTTTAGGAGGTAAACCTTGTGGCCAAATCTACTGCTGTAGATTCTTGTTATTGCTAATTACCAGTACCATCTGACAACACAACGACCTCAATCAACAGGAGCGGCTCATAAAGGCGGTCCTTGTTGCGTTTTGACTGTGGGATGGGTACATTCGACTTGCTACATCTACCAACTTGTGTCACACTTCAAACGTGGATGGACTTATTGGCTATACAGGTTTTGTGGGCAGCAACTTGCTGGCATCTCACACGTTTGACAAAACATATAACTCAAAAAACATTGCTGACATTGCTAGTGAAGAATTTGACCTAGTCGTGTGCGCTGCACCGCAAGCGGTGAAGTGGTGGGCAAACAAACATCCAGATGAGGACAAGGTTGGCATCAATCGCCTTACTGATTCCCTTAAAAAGGTCAACACCAAGCGCTTTGTACATTTGTCTACGGTAGATGTGTTTCCAGTGCTGAACGGTGTAGACGAAAGCTTTGACTGCCACAGTCAGGATAATCATGCATATGGTCGGCATAGGCTCGAGCTAGAAGACTTCATCACAGAAACGTTTGATACGGTTAATATTCTCCGCTTGCCGGCGCTATTTGGCAACGGCCTCAAAAAGAATGTGATTTTCGACTTGCTGAACGGCAATATGCTGAACGCCATCAATCCAGCGAGCAGTTTTCAGTGGTATCCGCTGGCGCACTTGTGGGGCGATATTCGGACCCTAATTGAGCATGACATTGAGCTGTGTATGCTGGCAACAGAGCCAGTGACTACTGGATGGATTCTCGAGCGTTTTTTCCCAGATGTGCAGGTGGGTGCTGAAGCGGGTGAAGCTCACTATGATGTGCATACCCAGTACGCACACGCGTTTAAGAAAGAAGACCCTTATATGATGAACCAAGCAGAGGTCTTGGCAGCATTGGGGTTGTATTTAATAGGTGAGCGGGCCAAGTTATGAAGTGGGTGCTATGAAGTTAGCTGTATCCAACATTGCCTGGCCAGCCGAGGATGATGCGGCTGCCTATGAGCTATTACACGCGTATGGAGTTCGTGGGCTCGAGGTAGCCCCCACGCGGGTCTGGGGTAGTTGGGATGTAAGTCCGGGGCAAGTTGAGGCCTTGCGAGCTGACCTCAACGCACGTGGGTTTCAGTGTAGTTCTCTTCAAGCTATTCTCTACAGCAAACCCGAACTCACTGTTTTTGATGGCAACCCTAGTGACCTCTACAAACACATGCAGCACGTTGCCCGTATCGCCAGCACGCTAGGTGCAGGTCCCTTGGTGTTTGGCTCGCCTAAAAACCGCCGCAAAGGTGACCGCAGTTTGGAAGAGGCTATGGATGAAGCTGCCCCGGTGTTTCAGAAGATAGCAGCAATTTGCCTCGAGCAAGGTGTGACCCTCGGCTTAGAACCCAATCCAACCGATTACACCTGCGACTTTTTAACCAACGCGGCTGATGCTGCACAGTTTGTGGCCAAAGTAGGGCATCCAGGCTTAAAACTCCACCTAGATGCAGCAGGAATGTACCTTGCAGGAGATGACGCTGCCGAAATGATTCGAGATTATGGGCATTTGCTAGTGCATATTCATGCCAGTGAGCCGTTTTTAGGTAGCTTGGCGGAGCCTCAGGTGGATCACGCTAGCATTGCAAGTGCGTTGCACGAGATTAACTGGCAAGGCTGGGTGAGTTTGGAAATGCGGGCTAGTGAGACACCATTAGCGAGTTTAGAAACATCACTTGAAACCTTCACCCAAATCTATGGGAACTCTATTGATGGAGTTCGAGCATGAGCTGTACACCGGACAGCTTACCCACCACATGGCAAGTGCCAGACTATGAGGTACAGGTGTTCCACCCTAAACGCACGCGCTACTGCATCGGCATTCCCATCATCAACGAAGGTGAGCGGATCCGCACCCAACTTGCTGAGATGTACGAGCAGGGTTTACCCGACCAAGCGGATGTCATTTTGGCAGATGGTGGCAGTAACGACGGCTCAACCGCAGCAGATGTCTTGGAACCTGTTGGTGTACGCACGTTACTCACCAAACGCGGGCCGGGTAAACTCAGCGCGCAACTGCGGATGCTTTTTGCGTATGGTCTGTGTGAAGGCTACGATGGGTTTGTTCTTATTGACGGCAACGGTAAAGATGGCGTTGAAGGCATCCCCCAGTTTTTAGAGGCTATGTCTGAAGGTTGGGACTACATTCAGGGGTCGCGCTATATTCCTGGTGGCGTTGAGCGCAATACGCCGTTATCGCGCAAGCTTGGTGTTAAGTTCCTACACGCACCTCTACTTAGCATCGCCAGCGGTACACGCTACACGGATACCACCAACGGCTTTCGAGCAGTCAGCAAAGCCTTTTTAGAAGACGCCCGTTTACAACCCTTTCGAGATGTGTTTGATACCTACAACCTCCACTATTACCTTTCTCTCATGGCACCCAAGTTGGGTTACCAAGTCAAAGAAGTACCTGTGCGGCGCGAATATCCGGACAGTGGCGCTATTCCTAGCAAAATTAAAGGATTGAGCGCTAACTGGCACATCATGCAGCTTTTGTTTGAGACAGTGATAGGTAGGTACACGCCGAAAGAGGTTGACAAGTCGTCAGAAACACCTTCTTAGGCTGATAATTTACGCTCATTGCTTCATTGCTAAGAATGTTGTGATGAGGTTGGATCAACAGCGGATTTGGTGATAACAGAAGGTGCGTCCAGGTCATGAAGTTGTAGCGTAAGCGCACCTACCGAGATACTGATTTCGCGTAGTGATAACCACAGTGAGGCAAGCAGTAACAGCAAACTCAACCCAAAAATAATGTTGGCAAGTAAATCTTGACCAATGAATACCAAAAGCATGGTGAGCACGCAGCTGAAAAAGCTCGAGACACCCAGTGTCTGCATATCTTGAATCAACTTAACTCGCTGCCGCAAATTATCAATCTGCGCCCTAATATGCGGTTCCGGTTGATGGTGATAGGCAGAGTGCAAGTTGCGAATCAGCGTTGCCAAGGTTAAAAAGCGGTTGGTATAGGCAAGTAGTAGTAGCGAGATAGCCGGAAATAAAAGCGCAGGCGTAGTTAGGTTTAACTGCATGATGTCGTCATTAGTCTATCTTTAGCCAAAAAGTCAGTAGCAAGGTTGTCAGTGTCTCGAGCAATCTCATCACGTTTTGTGACTTAACCATGTGGTGTTAACGCTGATAAAAACGCAGCTCATCGGTACGTCATATCAGAGCTAGATGCTAAGGCTACTTAACACTCAACTTGATGCAACAGACTGTTGTAACGACGCCATCGCTGCGCCTACACCCTGCCCAAACGGAATCTGCTGACCCGTTTGTTGGTTGAGATCGCGCAATACATCTTCTAATACAGTCACAATCATAAGTGCGTCGTAAACGTCCGCGTTGCCCATGATCGACGGTCGAAACAGGACGGGTTTGGCAGCTTCTTGACCGCCGGTGATGCGCACGCCTCTTTTAGCAAAGCCAGCGACAATGTCCGGCGCGTGAATCCCTTCGGGTGCTTTGAGGGCGGCCACCGCAGGACTAGGGCGCACGCTGTAAGGCGCACAACCGAGGGCGCTAGCACCTGCCAAGATAGCGTTGTTATTTCTGGCTAAACGCGCCCAGGTGGCCTCGAGCCCAGCTTCCAAAATCATGTCCAGCGCCACATCCAAACCACGTACGAGGCTAACGGCTGGCGTGTAGGCGGTCTCACCTTGTTGTTGCTTTTTGTGCTCTTTGGTGAGGTTGAGGTAATAACTAGGCACATTGGTGCTTGTCTCGGCACGCTGCCAAGCTCGGTCAGAAAGCCAGGCAAAGCCTAGTCCTGGTGGGGTCATCAAGCCTTTTTGGGAGCCTGCAAAAATGCCGTCTAGTTGCCACTCGAGCGGCCGCAGTTCAGCTACACCCAAACTGGTCACACAATCAACCAAAATAAGCATATCCGGCGCTATCCCGCGGACTGTCTTGGCGAGCTTGGCAATATCGTGCAATGTGCCTGTAGATGTTTCTGAATGTACCAGGGTGATGGCGCTGGCGTCTTTATGTTGATCTACATGGGCGGCTAGATCATCACCTGACAGGGTTTGCCCCCAAGCAACAGGTAGGTCATGAACATCGTAGCCGTAAGTGCGAGCTAGCTCGAGCCAACGCTCCGCAAACTTGCCGCCACCCATGCCCAGCACTTTGCTGCCGCGCGGCACTGCTGCAAGCAGCCCAGCCTCAAACGCAGCCGTGCCACTACCTGTGATGATGGTGATGTTGCCATAAGGCACACAGGCCACTTGCGCCAGCTTGGCCCGCACACCACTAAACACCCGCTTAAATTCTGGCGTGCGGTGGTGGATGAGCGGGCGCGCCATCGCTTCACGGACTGCGGTGGGTACGGATACCGGCCCGGGTGCAAACAAGCGTGTTTTGAAAGGTTCAGTTGAGGTCATGAGCGGTCACCTTTGGGGATGCTTTGGCGTTTACGAGGTGGGGTTGCACGGTTATTTCAGAATCAATGTAATCAAGGAGGTTGAGAAGCAAGCGAGAGACCATCAGATAAAGTGTGTCACACTATTTAAGGTTTGGATATGGGTACTAAATTTAAGAAGCTCGAGGAGACATCTTCATAAACTTAAATACATGACAGCCTCAAGCCCAACATAGTCATGATTATAGCTTTACCATTTTTAAGTCTCGAAGGACATCAGGTAAGGCTAATAGCTCATCCAAAACATCCGTTTCGGGTGTTTGGTCAAGCGTGAGCGCAAACAGGGCGAGGCCGTCACCGCTGACTCTGGAAAGTTGCATGCTCGAGATATTTACGCCAGAATTGCCCAGCACCGTGCCAATTTTACCAACAGCGCCGGGGCGATCGTAGTTACTACAGATGAGCATGGTGCCTTCCGGTTTAATCTCAATATAAAAATCACCGATGTTGACGATGCGTGGGTCGCCCTCAAAGACAGTACCGCCTACATACACAACATCCTCATCGCTAGTGGCGCGCACTTCCACATGGCTGGTGTACCCGCGCGTGCGTGAGGCAACCACTCTAGATACACGTACATCCCGCTCTTTGGCGATAGCTGAGGCGTTAATGTAGTTAGGGGCTTCATCTAAAAAGGGTTCCAAAAAGCCTTTGGTTGCTGCAATAGCAACGGGTTCGGGGTCACGTGGAAAGGTGCCTGAAAACTCCACTTGCAGGTCACGTACGCGCCCTTTGATCAGTTGTGCAACCATTTTCCCTAAGATCTCAGCTAGTTTGAGGTGCGGTCCCAGTGCGCTCATCACTTCTGGGGCGAGGGCAGGGGCATTCACAGCCCCACGGGAAAAGTCACCCCGTAAAGCAAGTACCGTGCGTTCTAAAATATCTGCGCCGACTCTCGCCTGAGCTTCTTTGGTGTTAGCACCCAAGTGGGCGGTGAGCACAACATTGTCCAGTTGTAAGAGTGGGTGATCTACCGAGGGTGGCTCGAGCACAAACACATCCAGCCCGGCCGCAAACAGCTTGTTACTTTTAAGCGCATCTACCAAGGCATCTTCTTGAATAATGCCGCCGCGCGCTGCATTCACTACCACAGCACCGGTTGGCAAACAGGCAAGCTCATCCGCCCCAATCATGCCTTTGGTTTCATTGGTAAGTGGCGTATGAACGGTCACAAAGTCGCTTTTAACCAGCATTTCTTTGAGGACATCCACCAGTTCAACACCCATATCTTGGGCGCGTTGCCGCGAAATGTAGGGGTCAAAGGCCATAACTTCCATGCCCAAGCCCTGCGCCCGCCGCGCAACCAGTGAGCCAATGCGGCCCAAACCCACAATGCCAAGCCGTGCGCCTTTGACCTCACGGCCTAAAAATTTTCTATCCCAAACGCCTTTGCGCACTAGCCCGTCTGAACGGGCGACGCCCCTTGCCGCGTTGAGCATGAGCGCCACAGCTAGCTCAGCCGCGGACACGTTGTTAGCCTCAGGTGCATTTAAGACGAGCACACCTTTGCGACTTGCCGCGACTAGGTCGATGTTATCCACCCCAACACCGCCGCGCCCAATGACCTTAAGCTGACTTGCCGCGTTCAAAAGTTCGCCATCAACTTGGGTACGACTTCGGGTGATGATGGCTTCGTAGTCGCCAACAATCTTCAGCAGGTCGTCTCTAGCGATGCCTGCTTGGTTATCAATATCAACATCGTCATAGATGTGCGTAGGGCCGAGTTGGACGTTGTCAGTTACCAGGATGCGTTGCTTCATAAACGGTTGCAACTATACCGCCTGTGATGGGCTGGTGGCGTGGTGGGGTAACACACAGCAGTTGAAATAAAAATTCAGACGCTGTTGACAGTCATGACCAGCTTCTTACAACTAATTTACGCTTGCTATTCCCAGTATTGGTTAAGTAGACTTAAAAAGCATCACATAATTTAACCTGTTTTGTAAGTGGCAAGATTCTAAAATTGAAATGAGGTAAGTATCGTGAGAAAATGTCTATCATTACTTATACCCCTTGTGTTTTTAGGCAGCGTTTATGCTCAAAGCGGTATACAGCTCGAGCTAAACACCGTTATTGAGGCGGAAGCCGATGGTGACAATTATTCTACCTATACGTTTGAAGCCACGAAAGAGCAGCCTTTAGGATTTTTTATTGATGCAGAGTTCACACCCCGTATTATTGTTGTCAATTCAAGTGGTAACTCGATTTTTGATAGCTACAACTACTACAGTTCGCCCATCGTTTTTTTTCCGCCAGATGATGGTAGTTACATGACTATAGTTAGCTCGAGGTCTGGTGATTTCGAAGGTTCATTCAGCATAGAGATGCAGGCTATTGATATACCTGCCGTAACTTACGGCGATGTAGTTGAGCGTGACCCTGATGGCGTTGATACCTACTTGTTTACTTTGGACGCTATGGAAGGTGATGTCGTCAATATATACGCTATGAGTGAAGGGAATAACACGATATTACGTGTGTACACACTTGATGGGCCTGAGATCGTTAAAGACGATGGTAGAGGCCCGGGTGCAAATCCACATATTAGGCGCTTCATCTTTCCCGATACCGCAACTTATTTGATTGCCCTGTCTGCTACATGGGATCCAGAGGTGCTCGATACACCCGTAACGCTTTACGTTGACCAAACTGAAATTCTCCCTATCACCAGTGAGCCTCAAACTATTTTCTTAGGTGGTGACAAAGCTGGCGATGCCACTACAGAGATTCTTGTTTTTGATGATGTAAATGCTGATACTACATATCGTCTAATAATAGATACGGAAATATTGGATCGCACAGTAATTATAGATGTAGAGGTATATCAGGAAGAGGATCGACTAGTCAAGGTAGATACAAGAGGTTTTTTTCTACGAACAAGTGCAGACTTTCCAGCACGGAGTGATGATAGAATATTTTTTACGTTAAATAATTTTACTTCAAG
>JBCCBI010000247.1:0-8427 GCA_039034155.1 Deinococcota bacterium
CCCCCCTTCATTGCCCCATAGGCAGAGAATCCTGGTAGCGCGAATCTGGCCAGCCCCGTTGAAATGTTGACGATTCGTCCGCCATCTTTGATCACCGGGAGCAGTTTTTGCGTGAGGAAGAAAACGCCCTTTAGCTGAATATTCATTAAGCGGTCAAAATCTTCTTCAGTCGTCTCAGTAAAGGGCTTATTGATGCCGATTCCAGCGTTGTTAATCAGAAAATCAAACTGCTCCGTTTGCCAGATATCCTGGAGCACCCGATTGACCTGTACGACAAACCCATCAAAGGTTTGGGTATCAGAGCTATCTAGCTGTAGGGCAACCGCTTTGCGGCCCATCGATTGAATTTCAGAGACCACCTCGTTAGCGGCAGTCTCACTGCGGTGATAGGTCACAATCACATCGACGCCTTTTTGGGCCAGCGTCAATGCGGTGTTTTTACCCAATCCTCGGCTCGATCCGGTGACTAATGCGATTTTTTGAGTATTCTGTGTCATTGCCTTATCCTTTCAGTCTTTGCTTGACATGGGTTTATCGTAGGCCGGAAGAACTTGACGCTGAATACCCAAACCTAGCAGGTCATTGCCTAATCCTCCCAAGTCAGAGGTGGACTGAGAGACTATTTCCCTATAATGAGCCTGTAGGCAACGATTGCAGTCGTCGAAACCCAGCATGGTAGCCAAAACGATTAACCACGACGCGATTGCTCGTCGCTGTGCCGAACTGGCAGCACAAGCAGCTCGGTACACAGATGGGAGGGGCAATGGAATTCACTCAACTGCGATCGCTCAGCTAGACTTCATGCGAGACGATGCCTCCACGATGATCTGCAGCGTTTATGAACCCGCGCTCGCCATCATCGTTCAGGGAAAAAAGCAGCCGGGTCGGTCATGGGCACGGTTGCGTACATGGCACCTGAACAAATTGACGGCAAGCCAGCTAGCATTCAAAGTGATGTTTGGTCGTGGGGAACTATGCTCTACGAAATGTTGGCTGGGCATGTTCCGTTTGCGCATATTCAGGGCATCGACATGATGCTGGCGATTCGCGACCAGCCTGTGCCAGCATTACCCGAGAGTTTGCTCGAGGGAGCTGACGCACTTACCTATCAACCGTTACTTGACCGCTGTTTAGCGCGGCCACCAGCTCAGCGGGCAAGCAGTATGCGCGATGTACTGCGCTACCTAGCACCCCTAGCAAATACTGCAGCCAGTCAGTCGCTTAAGCTTACGCCTAGCACAATTCCTGTGTGGCACAAACCTTTTGTAGGCCGCGAAGATGTTTTGGACAACTTGCACCATAAACTTACAGCAGGTGCGCGGCTTATTACCTTAAGCGGCCAAGCAGGGATTGGTAAAACCCACACGGCACTTACATTTTTGTACGGCACAGACTTACACGTTTATTTCCCTGACGGGCTTTTGTACATTGCTGCCACAAGCGATACAGGTGCTACTGAACAACCGCAACTTGCCAATTCACAAGCTGAACAGGTCACAACAACAAACACCACAAACACCACAAACACGATGACAACTGGTACATCAGCGAACGTCCAAGATCCTAAAGACGCATCTGATGACATCATTCGTGCTGTTGATACATTGGCTGAGCACATTGCCAAGGTCTTACACCATGAGCTAGGCCCAGCCCGTCTTACTGACTACGACGAACATGAAACTAGTGTGCGCAGCTTGCCGGTATCTGCACGTGACCCACATGCACGGGCCCAAGCTTGGGCCCAAGCACTCGCCAAGATGGTTGGTGAGCGCCAGCTTCTACTGTTGATTGACGGCCTCGAGCAACCGCCTGCTGCTGTCGGGCAGTTGCTCGAGGCCATGACGCAACATTGTTCACAACTGGTTATGTTGGTCACAACCCGCAGCCGTTTAGCAGTACCTTCTGAGCGGGTGGTTGCGCTGCACGCCCTCGAGCTACCTAGTGGTGTTCAGGATTTAGCACGCAGGGCCAGTTCAGAACTTTTTTTAAGTACCAGTAGCCGCCCCCTTGAAGATGCTGAACGCGCTGAACTGGCCCGCTTGTGTCATCTTTTAGGAGGCTGGCCGGCTGCCCTCGAGCTGGCGGCACATTGGCACGTCCACCAAAACTGTGCGTCACTCATTGACGCCGTTAAGGTGTTTGAGTTAGGTGCCCGGCAAGGGCTTATGGGTTTACGGGACTTACTAGAGACCATGTGGCAAACCCTAAGTTGGCAAGAAGCGGCTGCCCTAGCGCGTCTTTCAAGTTTGGGTGAGCAGTTATCTGCTGAAACGGCTACCTATATTGCTGAAGTGCCCCTTGCGCTACTTACAGCCTTAGTTGATAAAAATATGCTCGAGGTAGATGGTGGCATTTACCGTGCTAACCCACTGATTGTGGCGTACGCGCAGCACAAACTGGCAGCTGCACCCAATTTGCACGCGGTACTTCGGCAGCGCCTAGCTGATTATCTGGCGCGCCGCTTGGCTGGCGATGCACCCCAAGCGCTTACAAGCAGCAAACCCAACATGTGGTCCAGTACTGGGCTGAACGTACCTACGCGACTGTCTCAAGTCGAATGGCGCAATTTACAAGCCGCCTGGCAGGTGTGGCTCGAGCGACCTCCCAAACGCTTACTCACCATGATAAGTCGGCTCAGTCAACTGGCTAGCTATGCGTCTGAAGACCGCACGGTGGCTAACTTATTTGAGCAAGCACGCAGTCATTTTGTGAATCACACAGATATGGCGCCGGCTTCAACGGCCTCAGGTCAGGCTCACCTACTTGGTGCACCTCAACAACTTAATAATTTACAATCTAGCAGTTTCGGATCAACACGTTCACCTCAAGGAACAAAAGCTCAACAGCAACGCTTGTACAGACTCATCACCATGCTTACTGTCTATGAAGCGCGCCATCACTTGCGGTTGAGAAATACACATGAAACACACAAGCACCTTAAAGATGTTGTTGCCAAGACGCTCGAGCCCACAGGCACAACCACAGATACAAGTGAGATGAACTCAGACACAGCATCAGTACATTATCAGCGGCCAGACCGTGAGCTAAGTTTGTACCCTGCCTTGGCTGGATTGAGTTTATTACAAGCTGGCGACCGAGATACTGCGTGCCAAGTGTACCGTGTGCTAACACGCCGCTATCCAGACAGCCGTTTGAGTTATGGCGATCCTCTGTTTTTACAACTTTTAGGGTTGCTAGCACTTCGCCTCGAGCCGGCTGAGCTGCAGCGGGCTAAGCAGGTGTTTGAAATGAGTGCCGGAAGCTACCGCGACGATCAAGACGCCACCGGTGAAGCCCTTGTACAGGTGGGTTTGGGATTTTTAGCATGGTCACAAAGTAACCTCAAACAGGCTGCTGAGCACTTACATAAAGCCCTCAAGCCAGCTCAACTACCTGCTTTAAACACCCTTCAAGCGCGTATCTTGCTGGCAGAGGTTTACTTTGAGCAAGGTCAGTGGCAAGCCGCCACCGACCACTTTGATGACGTTCACAGTCAGGCCCTGCAACTTAGCCGCACGCCCGCCAGTCTCATTATTGCCTCTGACGCACTTGCCGGCCTTGCTAAAGTTGCCAGTGCGCAAGGCGATACTATTGTGGCTCACGCCTACTTACAACAAGCGCTCGAGCACGCCCAGCACAACCCTTGGCGTATCTTGGAAAGTGTTGCCGCCATTTTAGTCAGGCGTAAAGATATTGACGACGCCGCGCTTATTTTGGCGCATTTAGCAAGCTATCCTGCCAGCCAATTTGAACGCGATGTTGGCTTAGACGTGCCCCTACCCGAACTCCGTACGCGCGGCAGCGTACAAGCGCTCATTGATCAAGTACAACTGTTCATGAACGACGCCAACTGGCAAGCGATCAAAACGCAAGGAGAGACAACCTCGCTAGAGATGTTGCTCGAGCACGTCCAAAACCGCATGGCTACTAGCGAATACAGTTTTTAATCTCCACAACTCACAGATATAACCTACAGCCACGTGCAGCTAGCCTAAACATGTTAGCGTACCGCTATGCAAGACCTTAAAACTGCCTTTCAACAGGCACTTCATGCTGCTGTTCAACACATTGGTATTGATGATATGTCTGTAGCTGCTATTCCTGTTCAAGACGTTCCAGATAGCAAACCCGGTGATTACGGTAGCCCCGTTGCCTTTGGGCTTGCCAAAAAGTTACGCCAAAACCCGGCGCAAATTGCCCAACAACTAGTTGCTAACCTCACGCTCCCGGTTGGTATTGGCAATATTGAGGCCGTTGGTCCCTACATTAACGCTCACGTTGATCCCAGTGCGTTTGTGCAACGCGTGCTCGCCATGCCGCTTACAGTGACTGCGCATGGTGACAAGGTCATTGTCGAGCACACCAGCGTCAACCCCAACAAAGAAGCTCATGTGGGGCACTTGCGCAACATTTGTTTGGGAGATGCCAGCGCACGTTTGCTGCGGGCAGCCGGGTATACGGTTGAGGTTCAAAATTATATTGATGACACCGGCCGCCAAGCTGCGGAGAGTTTGTTTGCGGTCAGTTATTTTGATGCGCATTACGACTCAGCTACTGGTCCCAAATACGACCACTGGCTGGGTGAACTGTACGTGAAACTAGGGCAAGCCAAAGAAACAGATGCTGAGGCCATCGAAACGGGCGTCCGTGAGGTGATGCATCAGCTCGAGGCTGGCAAACTCCGTAACGAGGTTGCCGAGATTGTCAAAGCACAACTGGCTACCTGCTACCGCTTGGGTGTCGAATACGACCTGCTAGTTTGGGAGTCAGATGTTGTTGATAGTGGCTTTTTAGCCCAAGGATTAGCTGTTCTCAAACAAAGTGAGTTTGTGAGCGCGTCAGAAACAGGCAAGTACGCAGGCGCACTGGTTATGGACGTGTCTGAGTTTATTCCAGGCTTAGAAGAACCCAATGTGGTGCTCGTCCGTAGTGACGGCAACGCCATGTACGTTGCCAAAGACATCGGCTACCACTACTGGAAGTTGGGTATCTTAGCTGGCTTACGCTTTGCACCGTTTGCAACGCAACCTTCTGGGCATGTGCTCTATAGTAGCGATCCAAACGGCAACACTGACCCAGATGGTCACACATTTGCAGGCGCAGATAACGTAGTGAATGTCATCGACGTACGTCAGTCTCACCCGCAGCAAATTGTCAAAACCGCTTTAAGCATGCATGATGGTGGCGGTCAAGACAGCGATAAGTTACATCATTTAGCCTATGAAGTGGTGACGCTCGAGGGGCAAGCTATGAGCGGCCGCAAAGGGATCACCTTGTCTATTGATGAGGTCATGGACGAAGCTATCCGCCGCGCTAAAGCTGTTGTACAAGACAAAAACCCCGACTTACCAAACATAGACATTGTAGCTGAGCAAGTGGGTATTGGTGCGCTGCGTTTTGGGATGCTTAAAAGTGAAGCCAAGCGCATCATCGATTTTCGCTGGGAGCAAGCGCTGTCTTTACAAGGGGATTCTGCACCGTATATTCAATACGCGCACGCCCGGGCCTGCAGCATTTTGCGGGCCGCTGAAACTGACGGTATCGATGCAAGTGGCGCAGATTGGAACCTACTCACTGGGCTCGAGGTCACCCTCGCTAAAGCTATTGCCCGTCTACCCGAAGTCATTACCCAAGCTGCCAACGCCCATGCGCCCCACATGATGGCGCAGTATTTGCTGGAACTCGCTACCGCGTGGAACGGCTACTATAACCATAAAGACGAACATGGCAAGTCTGACACGCAAGTTTTGAAAGCCGTAAGCGGCCTCAAAGAAGCCCGTCTGGCACTTGTTCACAAGCTTAAAGATGCTCTTGCAACTGGGCTTATGACATTGGGGATTGACGCGCCAGAGGCTATGTAAATCAATCACGTGCAAAACGGTTGATGCAGCTCGAGTACCTACATCTTTCAATGAGGTACTCGAGAAACCCCAAAAGCCCATCAGTACAATCAAAATATCCACCCCTCACAGGGAGATGATTACGTTGTGACGCTTTCATATAGCGCGTAATTAGAGTACAAAGCCTGTATATTAACCTGTAAGCCTGCATAGACTTGACGAATACCGCATACAGGTGTATAATTAAATTATCACGCGCTTGAGAAAGGCGCGATTTTTTTGGCCTGTTGACCATATGGTTCGGATTTTAAACACTTTGCATTAGAGTAAAGCATTTCCACGAGTGACTGCTACGGGCAGTTGCGCGTGCGACCTAGGGGAGTAAAAATCGACCTGCTCAGTGTGGGGAGACTGATCCTGGAACTGCTAAGTAGATGTTAATCCCATCAAGGCATCATCCTACAACTAGGCCTCAAAGCTATCATCCCCGTAAGCAAAAACCCATCTCATAGCACCTAAAAAGTCTATGGATCTCAAATTAAGATGTGATTAAGAAATAAGTGAACTACATTCACCTATGTGGAAGTTAAGTGAACTATACTCACTTAAAGAAAGGAGATACCTGTGACCGCAACCCGTAACCGCAGCCATGATGCTAAAGCCAAAGTTCGTACTGCCATGTTAGAAGCTGCTGGCGAACTGCTGATTGAGCACGGTTACGAAGGGTTAACCCTGGCAAAGGTTGCCAAAAAAGTTGGCTTTGCAACAACCAATATTTACCGCTATTTTGACTCTAAAGATGATCTGTTATACGCAACTATTGAAGACGCGTTTGTGGAATTTGGTGAGCGGCTCGAGCACGCGTATGTAAGCCAAACTGACCCCATTGAACGCCTTTTAGCACTGGGTCATGCGTATGTAGATTTTGCAGATGAACACCCCGTACCCTACACGCTTATGTTTGTTCTGAAAACTGATTACCTGTTTAGTCAACGGCAAGTGCCTGGTATTGGCAAACTTGGTTACTTGACTAAGGCAATTGAGGAAGGTATGACTACAGGTGCTATTCGTCAGGTTGATGCCCCTGCTCTAAGTCATGTACTTTGGGGGCTACTTCACGGCATCGTCACTCTGGCAGATGCCATGCCTTTGTGGGACGAGTACACCAAAGAAGCCGCGTTGCATGAAGCCTTCAAAACCATCAGATTATCGCTAATGTGTAAGTAAACCAAACCTCTGAGTGCCCTAACTTATGAGTAGCTAAATCTTTTTTTTGCAAAACAAGTGAACGTTGTTCACTTAATAAATGCGATTTTGCCGACTAGAGGAGTAAATTTATGTCCAACAAAACCGTGCGACACATCACACGCGTCATCCACTTAGTATGGGGCTTTGCGATGGGCGCGCTCATCTATTCACCGCTCTATGATGCACACTGGTATCTTATGCTTATACGCGTTGCGGCAGTTCCAATCGTTGTCATTTCAGGGCTTGTGCTGTGGCAGCAACCTCGCATCAGCAAATGGCGTAAGCAGCTTCAAGCATCGTTACTAGGAGTCAATGATGCTTAAAACTGGCGTCAGTTCAACGCAGTGCAAAGCTATGCGCGTAGCATTTGCAATTAATGTAGCAGCAATTAATATTGTGGCAGCTGATCTACCTAGATTTCTCATTGTTACTTTGCCGAACTTTGCTGAACGCTTTGGTATTAGGAACAACTCAAGCTATGGTCACAATGGGCGTTGTAGACAGCGTTTGGCTGGCAATTGGTGGAGTATCAGTACTAGGGCTTATCTATCCTGAACAACTCACGGCTGTATTTTTGATCTAACTAGGCTATAAAGCTGTCTGGATCACGACAGTAGCAAGACCGCTCATACTTGTAGGTGACAGTAGAGCTTTGCCGTTCATCATCTTTTTTAGCTTAGCTATCGCTTTATTTGTGTATGTTTTACCGTTTGGAACTCTCTTTCAACAGAAAATGTTTTCTCAGTTCATCAAATGACTACAAGATGACGATGTTAAGTAACAATAACGCAACGTCTAAAAATGATGTCTGTCAATCTAGACCAAGGACCACAACATGCGAGCTTCAAGTGACTTTATTAGGAGAATAGTCATGACACATAGCTCAACTCAAACACCTGAAACAGCTAAATCATACCGTTGGCTTCTCACAACAACGCTACTTATCTTTTTGTTTGGCAGCTTGCACCATATTGACCATTTAGTAAAGGAAACCATGTGGGCTAGCCCGTCAATACAGATTTCAACGGGTTTACCTACAGCTTGCTAGCTTATCCGCTGTTTGCCATTGGCTTAACTTAACTGCGTTAACTCGAGGACATGTTTGGGTAGGTTATTGGTTGGCTTACGGCATTATGAGCTTTTTGCTGGTTGTAACTCAGCACTTTGTTCCACTAATCATGCAATAACCTCCTATTGATGTGTATATGCCCTACCTTGATCCGCTCGAAACAGACCGCTACGTAGCCACACCACCAGAGCAGCTCGAGTGGTTCGTTAGTACACTTGGCCCTTACACGGGTCTACCGGTAGCAGTGCTCACCATGACGGCGCTCATTAG
>JBCCBI010000248.1:0-8420 GCA_039034155.1 Deinococcota bacterium
AGTTAGGAAATTTTTCATGGAAGTGCTCCTTAATAGAATGTGCCTATACGTACATTGAGTAGGCTTAAGAAGCGACTATAAATGTTAAAGTTAACTTGAAGTCAAGGAGTGTGGACCTTCATGAAAATTGGCGAATTAGCAAAGCAAACGCAAACACCCTCATCAACCTTGCGGTACTACGAACAAATTGGCTTATTACCGCAGGCCGAACGCCAGCACGGACAGCGCGTTTACGACCCTGACGTGGTGGAACGCGTCAAGTTCATCAACCACGCTAAAAATACCGGATTTCGACTCGACGAAATTCAGCACTTTTTAGATGACGCTGACAACAGTGAGGTGTGGCACGCCAATGTCACACAAAAACTTGCTGAGCTAGACGCTACGATTGAACGTTACCAAACCATGCGGAAGGTCTTGCAGAACGCCCTAGAAGAAAAGTGTCTCGAGCGCTTTGCAGGTATGTTGAGCTAGCTGAAGATACTCCCCACCGCGTTGAACCACGCTTCGGCCATCACCTGATGCCCAGCGGGTGTAGGGTGAACGCCATCTTGTGACCAATACTCAGCGGGCGCGCGTTCACAGGCAGCATCAAAGGCAGCTTGAAACGGTACAAAGGTTGTGTCAATATCACTTGCAAGTTGCTTTACGAGCATGCGGCGCTCATGCATATCTGCTTGCCACTCGTCATTAACCAAGCCGCAGGGTAATAAAAACGGTTCACAGATGACTAAACGCGTATTGGGTAATGCCGTTTTAGTGAGGTCAACAAGCATTCTGTAAACAGCATCAAAGCGGTCTAGCTCCACACCATTTTGCGCACTAAACTCGTGCCATAAATCGTTCACGCCAATCAAAATACTGATGATGTCGGGCGCTAAATTGATGGTATCTCGCTTCCAACGTGCGTACAAATCCACCACTCTATGCCCGCTGATGCCCCGGTTGACGACAGTTAGCCCAAGTTCAGGCTGATCGTGCAACAACTTGGCGGCAATCAAATTGACATAGCCCGAGCCTAAACTGGCTGGGTGGTTGGGCGTATCAATGTCTAAAAGTCGGTTGGCATCGGTAATGGAATCGCCTTGGAATAAAAGTTTGCGTGATGTCATGGGAGTATCCTTTGGGAGCAGTGGTGTGTTAGTTGAAAGGTTTTGAGGTGGCTCGAGCAGCCTGCATCAACATCATTCTAGCTAGTGAGTTTATCAGTGATGCTCTCAACTATGGCATTACCAATGGCATTGGTAATGCCATAAATCTTATTGCAAGCGTTGTTTATCTTCCTTAAGACGGTTAACAAGATTATCTCTATCAATTTCTTGCACGCCACAACCTTGCTCAATAGCGTGTACGGCTGCTGTGGCTGCACTTTGCCCCAAAATCATAAACACAGGTTCCATGCGCATAGACCCGTAAGCAATGTGCGAACTGGACACACACACAGGCACCAGCAAGTTGCTGCAGTCGCTAGCTGTGGGCGTTAAGCTGCCGTAGTCAATTTGATACGGACGGTCAGGCCGAGCAAACACATCCCCTTCGTTTTGCACAAAACCCTCAGCAGTTACGTAACGCTGGGTGTTGTGGGAATCTAGCGTATACGAGCCCATGCCTACAGGCGTATCAATATCACTGCGCCCAAGTACATCGCGCTCGGTCATGACACATTCCCCAATTATGCGGCGAGCTTCGCGGATATAAAGCTGATGTGGCCAATGACTGTTATCGGTAAATTCATCTGCGGGCAAACCCCACTGCGCCATCTCACCGCGTACCCAAGTTGGTACTCGAGCATCCGTCGTCAAAAAATACATCAATCCTTGTTGATAACGCTTGTGATTGTTGATGACTGCTTCGCGTTCGCGGTAGCTGCCCTCAGGATAGCCGTAGTTTTGCCCGATATAGTCGGTGCTTATCGGCCCGTGGTTATTCGTGTCTGTCTTTAAGTTGGGAATGGGGTCAAACTTTTCAAAATAGTCGCGTCGCCCCGTTGCAAACACACGTGCAAGCAGTTCATACTCTTGCGGGTTGTAACCATCTGGCTTGGCAAAGGGCACGCGGTTGTCTGGGTGCTTGCTCAGGCACATCCGGTAACAATAGGCTTGAATGCGCGTGTCACCGTGACCGCGTGGGGCGGGGGCATCTGCTGAAATGCTGGGTAGTAAGCCGCTAGCTGGCTCACCGGGAGTGACGTAAGGGTCGATGCCGTTTCTAAAAAAGTGCTCGTGGTGTAACACGCCCACTTGGGAACCGTTCCAGGTTTCACCGTAGACGCTGTTTGCTTCGCGTCCAACGTGATAGCTCACGCCGGCTTCGGCCATCAGGTCGCCTTCGTAGGTTGCATCAATAAAGACCTTGGCAGTAAATTGCTTGCCGGAAAGCGTGTTGATGTGATGGATGTTGGTGCTAGTTTTACTAACGCCATCAGGTCGAGTGAGCCATTCATCTTTATAGATGATGATGGCGTATTCTTGAATGAGTGCGTCGAAGATGCCCTCAGCAACGTGCGGTTCAAACACCCACATGGAGCCATGATCATGACCGCTACCGTGATCCATGGCAGCAACTTTTTTGCCCCAGACTTTTTGCCCAGTGTTGCCGTAACTTTCCTGACCTTGCCAGCGCCACGCGCTAGCGTCTTGATAGTGCTCGTAGACGCGCTCGTAAAAAAGTCTGGCGAGGCCGCCGATAGTCTCAGTTTTGCCAGTGTCGCTAAAACCGAGGCCGCTCGAGGTCATCCCACCCAAATGCTTATCGGGGCAAACAATTACCACCTGCTTACTCATGCGGGTAACTTGTACCGCAGCTATCACGGCTGAGGCAGTGCCGCCGTAAATTAGAACATCGGTCTCAATCATCATGTGTGTCTCTTGCACTTGCTTCGAGGTTAAGCATCTAAACAAACCTCACGGTAAATTCATGAGCAAGGTCGTAAAAGTTGTCTACAACGATGTCGTAAGCATCATCAGCGGGTTTGCTGACGGTGCGTGCAGGGCCGTACTCGAGCGGCCTACACACAAATGCAGTTTTAAGGCCGTTACGCCTGGCAGCTTGTAAATCATCTTCGTGTGCTGCCACCATCATCACCTGCTCGGGGTTTAAATCGAGGAGCTGTACAGCTGTCAGATACGCTTCTGGTTGGGGTTTGTAGTGCTTCGCAAGTTCGGCTGAAAGCACACAGTCCCATGGCAAACCTGCATGTTTGGCCATGTTGGTGAGCAGTGCCACGTGACCGTTTGACAAACTGGCAATAACAGCGTGAGCTTTGAGTTGCTGCAAGCCGCCAACTGAGTCTGGCCAAGGTAGTAACCTGTGCCAAACGCGGTTGAGGTGAGCTTTTTGTGGTTCGGGTAGCTCGAGCCCAACCTCGCTTAACAACCTCTCCAAAATCTCGCGGTTCAGTGTGTCAAGGTTGACCCACGGACGCGCGCCACTGCGCACTTCTTCCATCGCAGGTTGATAACCTGCCCGCCACGCATCTGCAAACATTCCCCAGTCAATCTGCCAACCGTGTTTTTGATTAAGTCGCTCACCTTCACGGATGATGCTCCCGCGCCAGTCCACGACAGTGCCAAAAACGTCAAAGAGGAGGGCACGGATGGGTTGGGTCATGGCTGTCAAACTCCTTTGCGTTGGAGATTGTGTTGAGAGGCTTGACGGTGGAAAGCTGACATAATCATCATCAAAAAGATTTACTTAGAGGTCATCGTTGATATTGAGATGATGGGGGAGGTGAGCTGAATTGGCTTGAGGCGCTCATAAAATCATCATGATAATAACTAAGATGCCTCAATCTCTAGCAGATTACCGTGCTCATCAACGGCACTCACCGCGTGCGTGTTGACATCAAATCGAATCAATACCGTTAAGTTAGGTTCGTCTACAGTGAGCACATAGGCAGGATTTCCGCTGAGGCTGCCTTGTCTGTAAACTTCTGTCATCGTGCCGCCTACTGCAACCGCAAAGTCGTATGTGCCTACATAAGGGATCACCGTAGCAAGGCCGTAAATGCCGTCACCGAGATGTTTGAACCTCGAGAATGGGTCTAAACTTTCATCCGGAATGCCGCCTAGCATTTGCTGCAATGAGCCAATCAACATCACAGGTTCAGCAACGTGCCGCGTGGTGACGTGAGCATTAGCGACAGCTTGATGATAATCACTGAGCCAGACCGGGTCAGCTTGTTGCCACGCACGTTTTATATTATGTTCTTGACTAAATCCCCAAGGGCAAGCTTCGGAGGCTTGGTTGGCGTGGTAGACATGCATCGAGGTTTTTTGCCCGTGATAGTTATCACGTGTAACGGGTGACTCAGCTAGCAAACGGCGTGCTGGATACTGAAAAAAGCCTACATCATCTTGCAATCGTAGCCAGTGGTAGGCGTAATCAACAAAGTTGTTGCGCGCATCTTCCTCTTGATGAGCAAGCCAAGAGATGTCGTCCCAGCCCCAACGCCCATCACGAATGCGCGCAGACATGTCGTGCCAGTTCTCTGGTGGCACCGACCAACCACCCCAGTTGTCCACTTCCATAATGTAGGGGAGCGACTCACAGGCCCAACCACTTGGGCTAATGCCGCCGAGGTTTGCCCCTTTGTACTGCAACACCAAACGGTAAGGACTATCCGCAAGGTTGCGCGCAGACATAGGGCGGGAGTGAAAGTCGAACAGCAAATGACCACCCATGACAATGCCGTGAGTGTGGGCATCCAGCAAGACCATGCCGCGACGGGCGTGCTGTTTGGCGTAGGTACGAACGCGCTCGAGCAAGCCTGCAAACAACCTGTAATTTTCATCCTTGGCCGCGTACAAGTGCGGTTGCCCCAAGTGAATGGCTTCGTAACCAGCATTAATATAACGACAGCAGCGGTAGTAAAACCAGCGGCGCGTTTCGGGCATCGTAAAATCTGGAACTTGGCAGCCTTTGCCAAATTTTGTCCAGGTGTAGGCTCGAGCAAAGTCGCTCTCGAACATATCTTCGTAACGAAAATTACGCGCTTCCGGCATTTCCCCAAGGTCTTCAAACACCCAAGCAGGTATGGCGATGTCGTTAACGCCGGGGTAAACAGCCTCAAACACCCCTGCTTGACAGATGATGTGCGGTGCGCGTGCGTGTAAGCGCTCAGTGAACGCGCGTGCTTCAGCAAAGTGTTGGTCATCATCTGGCGTGAGTTGCCAAACATAAGCAGCGCGGCCTAAAAAGCAAGCTTCTAGCTCAGTTAACATCCGCAAATCGTCGTCTGGATAAGCTGTACCAAGTGCGTTGTTGTAGGTGACGGCACGACTCAAGTAAGCACACAGTGTTTCAAGAGAGATGCTGCCGTGAAACTCAAACAGTTCAGGATGGGTAGAGGGGGTGGCGGATGCCATCTAGTTCCACCTATCGCTTAGAAATTTAATTTTTTTAAACTGATGAACCTCGCCGCCAGCTTCGTGGCCGTTAAATGCGTAGGTATGAATCTCTTTGGGACCGTTAACATGATTAAACGCAGCGTACACGCCAGACGGCGGGCAAATCATATCCATAAGTCCGGTGCTGTAGTAGGCATACGCTTTAGAACGTTTTGCAAAGCAGATACCATCCACATACGAAAGCGTCTTAAATACTGTGTCAACATGGTCGCGTTGAGTTTGCAAATAGGTGCTAATTTCGTTGTACGGAACTTGCCCGGTGAGGCCGACGACGCGCTTAAAGTCACACAAGCCGGGAACATCCGCAACGCAGACGGACACGTCTTCTGCCATGAGTCCGCTGGCAGCAATAGCGAGAGCACCTCCTTGACTAGCCCCGACAGCAGCAATGCGCGTTGTGTCTACGAGGGGGTGCGTTTTGACAGCTTCAATCGCCCTAGCAGCATCCGTGTACAAACGCCGATAATAGTAGTGATTGGGGTCAGTGATGCCCTGCGTAAAAAACCCCAACGCTTGGGACTCTGACCGTTCTGGGTAGTCTGCTGTGTCTCCCGGAGACGACCCGCTACCACCTTGCCCGCGGTTGTCCATGACCATATACGCAAAACCTGCCGCCACCCACTTGAGCCAACTGTACGGATAGCCGCGCCCGCCGCCATAGCCGATGTATTCGACTACTGCTGGAAGAGGTTCGCTAGTATTTGCAGGCAACATAAACCACGCTTTGATAGGTTGCCCGCCGTAGCCACTAAACTGCATGTCAAACACATCAACTAGTTTGGTGCCAGCGTCAAAAGGTTCAAATTGGGTGTTGATGGGATGTGAGCGAGCGTCTGCTAGGGTGTTATCCCAAAAAGTATCAAAGTCAGGTTGTTCGGGGCTGGCTGGGCGGTAGGTTTCAAGGGCCTCCAAAGGCATATCAAAAAAGGGCACGGGCTTCCTCTCTTACGGATGATGTAAACGTGGTTATTGGATGACTTGAGTATGTGTAACTTGCTGATTTTGTGCTGAGGATGATCTTCCAGTACTGTGATGTTGTTACGAGATAGTCATGATCGATACAACTTGATAGCAGAAGCTAATTGATAGCAGAAGCTAAGTTCTCGAAAAAACCATCAACTTCAAATTAGCTAAGCATATTTACCCTTTGGTAAAGAATGTTGTGTCAGCCTCAACCTTTAACACTTCCGGCAGCTAAGCCAGATACCAAATAGCGCTGCAAAATTGAAAAAACAACTAAAATAGGCACGATATTCACTAAAGATGCTGCTGCAATTAGCCTAAAATTAGACTCGTCTGGCCCAATCAGGTTATAGGTGCCGACGGTAAGTGGATAGTAATTAGGGTTGCGCAACATGACTGAAGCAAGCTGAAACTCGTTCCAGCCTTGAATAAAGTTGAGAATAGCGAACGCTGCAAGTCCGGGAATAATGGTGGGTGCCACAATCTGAAACAAAATACGCAAGCGGCTGGCACCGTCGATGGCGGCAGATTCGTCTAGCTCGCGGGGGACGCTGTCAACGTAGCTTTTCAAAAACCAAATGGCAAAAGGAATGGCAATGGCTCCGTAGATAAGGGTGATGCCAAACCTCGAGTCATACAACCCAAGCGTTTGCGACAGCAAGTATAAGGGAATCAACCGTACTAGTCCCGGCAAAAGCTGCACTGCCAAAATGAGGATGAGCAGCGTGTTTTTGCCCCTGAACTGATAGCGAGATAGTCCGTATGCAGCAATAAGTGCGAAAAATAAAGTGATGAGCAAACTCCCCAGCGCGTAAATAACGCTATTGAGCATATACGCGGGAATGGGTGTAGTGCTAAAAATTTCCCGGTAGACATCTATCTGAACCTCACTTGGAATGAGTTTGAGCGGTGCGCGGTAAATTTCCCAGTTGGGTTTAAGAGATGCTGACAACAGCCAAATAACAGGGTAGACAAATACCAAAGACGCACCAATCGCCAGCAAATGCGTGAGGGTGAAACTTGTCCATTTAGCAAGTCGAAAACGCTGCTTAGGCTTGTTGACAACAGGTTGAGGTTGACGCGATGCAAGCGCCATCAACGGGCGTCCTTTTGTAGTAGAAACATACGCATGTAGGTAAGTGCAAATACCGAGATAATCACAAAAAGAATTACGCCGAGCGCTGCTGAGCGCCCTAAAAAGCCAGGGCTAAACGGGGTAAAGGCAAGTTCATACATACGGTAGCCAAGGGTAGAGGTAGCCCGGCCGGGCCCACCTTGGGTAAGTACCAAAATAGTTTCCATCACTTGGAAGGTGGCAATCGAAATATAGATAAGGTTAAGCCCGGCCATAGTTTTAAGCATAGGCAGTTTAATGCAGATGAGCTTTTGCCACGCGTTGGCACCGTCTACTGTGGCTGCCTCGAGCACATCCTGTGGGAGCGTCTGTAAACCGCCCAGCATAAAGACCATCGTGAAGGCGACACTGCACCAGACGTTCACAAAAATCACCGATACCCGCGCTGTAGTTGGGTCAGAAAACCACGCCACTGTAGGCAAATTGAGCGCGCTCAACATAGCGTTGATGGCACCGGCGTTACTTTCATGCAAAAGCGAGCGCCACATGAGGCCAATGATGACGCTCGAGATCACCCAGGGTGTAAGTGCCGCAAGGCGGTAAGCAAGTTTGCCAATAAGCTTTTGATTTAGTAGAAGTGCCATGCCAAACCCACACACAAACTGGAGTGGCACTGAAAACGCCACAAAAATCACGGTGAAACCAATGACCTCGCGGGTTTGTGGGTCGCGGGCTAAGTCGGTAAAATTGCGCAGACCCACAAAGTTGGCGTCGTTAATAGTAGCAATTTGCATGTCGGTGAGCGCAAAATAAAATTGCGAAAAAAGCGGGTACAGACCAATGATGCAGTAAAGCACTAAACCCGGCAAAATAAACGCCCAAGGACTGCTCACAAAGCGCTCTCTTTGCCCACAATCGCGAACACTTCATGAGCGACATTTTTGATGATGCGAGCACGCGGGTCGTAGTTCTTG
>JBCCBI010000249.1:0-8394 GCA_039034155.1 Deinococcota bacterium
GACTTAAATACTCTGCTGAGGCCTGAAAGGTGCGCGTGCGGCCGTTGGCTTCCTGCACATGATAGACACCCTGATCAGTATCCCAAATGCTGTGAAACGAGATGTATTCCCACTTTTGCATGACTCTATTATCCGCCTTTGGTTGAGATGATACTGCAACTTACTGTGGTTTTACAGAGCATCGGGAATAAAACACCTATTGCCCTCATAAAATTACCCGTCTAGGCCAGCGCTTGGTTGAATTGTGCTGATAGCTGACTAAATCATACTTGCTATCACGTGCTAGGCACAGATTACACAAATATCACTGTAAAGCTACTATCTAAAACATCACGCTAGGTCGTTATACTTGCCGTCAACCAAGGTGATGTCTACTAGATCAAGCAACTCTTGCTACGGCTGCCGCAACGCGCTCAGCAATGGCGTGCATGCGAGTGGCATCTGAACCTTCAACCATGACGCGAACAAGTGGTTCAGTCCCACTAGGACGCAAGTTGATACGTCCCCAACCAGATAGTTCTGTTTCAGCTTCTTCCACAGCAGTACGCACAAGGGCGTGTTCAGCAATATCTGCTTTGAGGGTGGCATCCACGGGTACATTTACCAGAGTTTGCGGGTAAAGTGGCATAGCGTCTAGCCAGTGCTCGAGCGGCTCCCCCAACTTTTGCACAGCAGCAAGAGTCTGCAGCGCGGTTAAAACACCATCCCCCGTAGGTGCTTGATCCAAAAAGAGGATATGCCCAGATTGCTCGCCACCAAGGGTTAACTCGCCTGCCTCGAGTGCTTCATGGACGTATCTATCGCCTACTTTGGTACGTAGCAGGTTGATGTTGTGTTTGCTGAGGAAATGCTCGAGCCCCAAGTTTGCCATCACGGTAGACACAACTGTGGTTTCACCACGTGCCAGCGCGCACAGCGCCAGAATATAGTCACCTGTGACCAAACGCCCTTTGCTATCTACCAACATAGCCCGGTCAGCGTCGCCGTCAAACGTTATGCCGACATCAAACGTGCCTTCTTTGACAAACGCTTGAAAGGCCGCTGGATGGGTTGAGCCACAGGCCACGTTGATGTTGTCACCATTGGGTTGATTGTTGAGGACAGTTACGTGTGCGCCCAAAGCCTCAAAAATTTGCGGTGCGGTTTCAAAACAGGCACCGTTGGCACAGTCTAGGGCAATCTTGAGTCCATCTAGGCTAGGTCCTGTACTGTTAAGTGATTCAAGGTAAGCTTGCTTGAGGTTTGTGCTGTTGCTCGAGCGGCCAACCTGCTTACCGGTAACTACAGCGATTGCTAATTGACCTTGCAAACTTGCATCGATGGCATCTTCAAGTGCCTGTTCAACGTCATCTGTGAGTTTGCCACCTTGGGCATTAAACACCTTGATGCCGTTTTGTTCAAAGGGATTGTGGGACGCGCTAATAACCACGCCAGCACAGGCATCCGTTGTACGGGTGAGGTAGGAGACGGCAGGCGTTGGCACCACGCCAAGGAGCTGAACGTCTACGCCCCTCGAGCAGAGTCCCGCTGCCACAGCGTGCGTGAGCATGTCACTCGAGCGCCGTGTGTCACAGCCAATAAGCATCTGAATACGGCCTTCTTTTACAGAGTCTTCTTTTACAGAGTCTTCTTTTACAGAGTCTTCTTTTACAGAGTCTTCTTTTACAGGGTCTTTGTTAGTAGGCTTAAAAACTTCTGCTAAGGCAATACCCACGTGCAGTGCAAACGCAGCAGTCATCGGTAGCTCACCCGCTACTCCACGAATGCCATCAGTTCCAAAATAACGCTTCATAGGCGCTAGTTTACGCGCTAAACCGTCTTGACAGCGTGTACAGATTTAACGTGTACAGGTTCTAAAAGATGAGGTTAGCTAGCAATAACTGTAATACTTTGACCGATGTCTTCCAAAATGCCGCGCAGGTCGTCATAATTTGGGAATTTAATCTGTACCCAGGCGTTGGCTTTATAGCCAGCCGAGACAGGCTGGGTAGGCGTGCCGACGGGCGGAAAATGTGCCGCTGTGACCCACTGACCGTATTTGTCTTGCATCGCATCCACACCTTTATAGCCACTAATATGACCGTCTTGGGTTGGGCGCAAACTGATGATGGCAGACGCATAATTGCGTGACAACATACCCCCACTACTGCCGTGCACAATACCAGAGGCCCACTCGCCATAAATATCAATATCGTTAGCAATGCAATATAAGTCCCACTGACCAACGCCAGGTCGACGCGCGCCAATTTCTGAAAACTTGAGGCCTTTATCACCAAAAAACCACTCCATGTGAGTGGGTGTCGTACTGAAACCAAGGGCTTTAATGACCTTATGCCCCATCGCTTTGACTTCGTTATACGTAGGTGCATCAACTCGGTTGGTTGTAATAATCACTGGCGAAATCCAACGTGTACGCATCGCCTCGAGCACGTTAGGGTAATAGTGGCTAATAAACTCGTGGCGAACCTCCCCCGACATCACCAAGGTATCGTAAAAACCCTCGTGACCTTCCACAAATTCTTCAACCGCAATTTCACTGAGGCCGCTAGCGCTAATCTCATGAAGTATTCGGCGAAGCGAGACGTCATCATCTGCGCGGTAGGTACTTGCTGCACCCGCCGCGTCAATTGGTTTAAGGATAATCGGGTAGCCGTGCTGTTTGACAAACGCGAGAACCTCCTGAGTGGTATCTGCTTTGATTGAGGCTGCGCACGCGATGCTATGTTCCCGCATGAAGTCTTTCATTTTAGTTTTGTCACGGCAGATAGTCGTCTGTTCAACCGTTAAGCCAGGAATAGTACAGGCTTCGCGTACCTCTGCCACAGGTAACATGTGCGATTCAATAGTGGCTTCTAATCTATCTACCCAGTGCCGCGCTTGCACCCGCTTCACGGCGTCATACAGTGCCCCTGTATCTGTCACTGACGGTACTTGTTCGTATTCGTCGATGTTTTGTTGCACCTCTGGTTTAAGCCAGTCATAAGGGGTTTCGTCGATAGCAATAACCCGCGCACCCACCTGCTTGAGGGCGCGCACAAAATGCCGCTGGTAATCAGGGAAGTTAGGTGCTACGAATATGACGTTCATAATCTAGTATACGTGAAACGTTAAAAGATAGTGGAGATGAAGTACCTCAGCTTAGTGTGTGGCATGGCTTTTTAGCGATATAGCTTACAATTAGGCGAGTAGTAGCTTGCAAGTGATGTATGAATCTTGGTGATGTATATTTTAGAAGCATCACAATGAGATTATGTAGCTAGCAGTAGACGATACGTGACACAGCTACATTTGCAAACACGTCAGACTTTACGGTGTATAGAAGTTAGTATCCTCGAGCACAACCTCGCGGTCATCTTCTACAAAGGCTACAACTCCTAGTCCCGGCACAAAGTACTCGAGCCGAACCGTCTCTATAGGCTCAGCTTCACCATCAGCACTCACGACATCTAACTGCGTCACCTGCTCAATCAGCAAACTGTTAAACCGTCCAATGCCTGTCTCAACACCTTGAATACCTAGCACAGTTGAAGTGATGGTCACTCGAGTTAGCGGCTGGTCAAGCGGCTGCCCGTCAAAACTGCGCGTTTGAATGTCGGTGACACTTTGCCACTGCTGGCCTACGTCTAAAGGTGCTGGCGGATATACCAAAAGTGGCGGGTTATAGATAATTTGTAAGGCAACTGCACTGTTACCGTGTGCCAAAACGCCATCTTCCGTGAAGCTTAAAATTTCCCTCGAGCTGATGACATCACCTGTACGCCGCAACTGAACGCGAACTTGGCTGGGGCTGATGCTGTCATCATCTATAAAATTATTAAAGGTGGTTTCTGTGACTGTTTGCAAGATGATGCGCTCGCCGCTATCGAAAAACCAGCTCGAGCCTGCCTCAATGGGGTAGTAATTCTGCTGGGCAAGTCCTGTGGCACAGCAAAACGTACTAGCAATGATGATGCTAATAGTGCAGTGTAATGTCTTTGCAAGTAGGCTCGAGCACGTCTGCATCAAGCTTTATCCTACAAAAAAGTCTCAGGGTGAAGGGTCAGATTTCCGGCCCTCTTTAGCTGTGACCTAGTGGCATCACAAATACCAACGTATCTTTTTCTCTGTCCAGTGGCACCGCTGCAAAGCCCATCGACAATTTAAGCTGATGATTCTCAGCGTAGCGGCTTTCACTCACCGAGCGTACCTGAAAACACCCCAAGTCTTTGGCTCGTCTTAGTACCTCTTCTTGCAACCTGCGCCCGATGCCTTGCCGCCTGTGTGCTTTTTGAACGCCAAAGGCAATGATTTTTGCTTCGGTTAGAGGTTTACCTTGATGTTGAATGGGTGGATGATCGTGGTCGTGCGGGCCTATCTCCCAGACTACGAACATCAAAAACCCAACAATGTCTTGATTGTCAATGCTTTGATTATCTTGATACTGACGTGCCACCAAAAAGTGACGAGGAAATTTTTCAAAATGAGTGTGGAATGCCCACTGTGTTTGCTGCTCAGCAGCGATGACCGCAACCAAGTCTGGCCAGCGTTCATGTGTGGGTGTCCACGACTCAATTAGCAAATGCATGTGTTCTCAAGTTAGCCTAGTCAGCTTCACGCAACTGCCGTGCTCGCTCACTCGCTTGTTCCACGGCTTGAATTAAGGCGTAACGCACGCCGTGTTCCTCGAGCGCCATCACACCCGTAATAGCAGTACCACCTGCGCTAGCCACTTGGTCTTTGACGGCGGCTGGTCCTTTGGTCTCGAGCAACTTCGCCGTTGCCAGAAGTAGCTGCCGAGTCAGGTCGTTGGCAACATCTCGACTAAACCCCACGCGCACGCCACCATCTGCAAGCGCCTCTGCCAGCACACCTACAAACGCGGGGCCCGAGCCTGCCAAACCTGTAAACGCATCAAACAATCGCTCGGGTATAGGGTACACAGTACCAACCGCCTCAAATAACGCTTGCGCAAACGAAGTGTCTTCAGCGGAGGCTTGCGGCAAACTGGTCAGCGCCGTGGCACTTAAGCCAATGCTTGCCCCTAAGTTGGGCATAACCCGTACCACCCGCTCGCTGCCTACCCGCTTGGCAATCGTCACTGCTGACACCCCCGCCATCAGCGAGATATAACTGCCACCGCGCTGGGCAATGAGCGGTGCCACACTTTCAAAAGCTTGCGGTTTAACGCCAATAAGCACCCGCTCAGCGTGATGGATGTCAGCATCACCTAGGGGCGTAACATGATACAAATGCGCCAGTTCATGACAACGACCTTCGTCTGGATGGTAGATTCCAACATCATCTGGCAGCACAACACCTGCCCGCAGCGCACCCGTAAGGACGGCACCACCCATTTTACCTGCACCTACGATGGCGAGTCTCATAACTTAGGCATCCTCGAGCGCTGCATCAACAATTGTCTTGGCTTCATCTTGAATCCACTTGAGGTGATCCGCACCCTTAAAACTTTCGGCATAAATTTTGTAAATATCTTCTGTACCAGACGGCCGCGCAGCAAACCAACCACTTTCGGTAGCTACTTTAAGCCCACCAATAGGTGCACCATTCGCAGGTGCGTGGGTGAGTTTTTGGCTGATGGGTTCACCGGCCAGCTCACTGGCTGTCACCATGTCTGGGGATAAGTTTTTGAGCACTGTTTTTTGGGAGGCCGTGGCAGGTGCTTCCATACGTTCATAGACTGGAGAACCGTGTTCGTTCTCGAGTGTCTGGTAATGCTCCCCCGGGTCGCGCTCCGTCTTCGCGGTAATCTCTGCCGCCAGCAAATTCATAATGATGCCGTCTTTATCCGTTGTCCACACCGTGCCATCCCGCCGTAAGAAGGACGCACCCGCACTCTCTTCCCCACCAAACCCATACGACCCATCAATCAGCCCGTCCACAAACCACTTAAAGCCCACCGGAACCTCAGCAAGATTGCGCGCCAGTTGATTAGCCACGCGGTCGATCATAGAACTAGATACCAAGGTTTTACCCACAGCTGCTTCGGTGGGCCAACTTGGGCGGTTTTGAAACAAGTACCACACTGCCACCGATAAGTAATGATTGGGGTTTAAGAGTCCTGAACCTTTTGTAACAATCCCGTGGCGGTCAAAGTCCGGGTCATTCCCAAAGGCAATATCAAACTTGTCTTTTAGATCAATTAAACTCGCCATTGCAAACGGCGACGAACAGTCCATACGAATTTTGCCATCTTTATCTACCGTCATAAAGCTAAACGTTGGATCAACATGCGTGTTAACCACTTCCATGTCCAGCTTGTACTGCTCCGCAATTGGCTCCCAAAAGGCAATTCCCGCCCCACCCATAGGGTCAACACCAATTTTGAGGCCAGATTCGGCAATCACGTTCATGTCTAGCACGTTGCCCAAGTCGCTTACATATGGCATCACAAAATCTTGGTGATGGGTTGTCTCTGCCGATAATGCCCGGTCATAAGACACGCGCTTTACCTCTTGCAACTTATTTTTAAGGATGTCGTTAGCACGTGCTTCAATTTGTTTGGTGGTGTCTGTATCTGCTGGGCCGCCACTCGGTGGGTTGTACTTAAAGCCGCCGTCATCTGGCGGATTGTGGGAGGGCGTAATAACCACACCATCGGCTAGTCCGCTGGTTTTACCATCGTTGTAGGTCAAAATAGCATGAGAGATAACCGGCGTAGGCGTGTAACCTAAATCCGCTTGAATAACAATGTCAACGTTATTGCCTGCAAACACTTCCAGCGCGCTCCCAAAAGCCGCTTCAGACAACGCATGCGTATCCATGCCCACATACAACGGCCCGCTGATTCCTTCTTGCACACGGTACTTGCAGATGGCTTGGCAAATTGCCAAAATATGTGCTTCGTTAAACGCCCGGTTAAATGAGCTACCGCGATGTCCAGACGTCCCAAAGCTAACTTGTTCAGCAGCGTTTTCTGGATCAGGGTGATACGTGTAATAGGCCGCGAGTAGCCGTGGGATGTTGACCAGCAACCCGCGCGGAGCGGCTTTACCAGCGAGTTCGTGCGCCATGGATGACCTCCTGGAGTGTTGGGGGACTATACCATGCAGGCTACAGTCCCCATGCGGTCATCGCTCTGTACTTTAATATTTACCCCTGTTTTTAGGGATTAAGGACGGTAATAATGAAGTTGTCATTTGTTGTATTACCGCGCCCAAAGAGTGTATCAAAAAGTCGATCAAAAATATTATTCGCCTCTTGTCGCTGAGGCAAAGTATCATCGTCAGAGTTACTGTCACCTTCATCTAATTGACGTGCTAAATCACTTGCACGAATGATTACAACATACTCGCTGCCATTTGGAGAATTATCAGGAAAAGTAAGCTCCAAAGGTTGAAAATTAGGGCTATTAGTAATCCCTACTTGTGCTAAGGACACACCAGCTTGTCGATCATTCCCTGCAGCAGCAATATCTAAAGGAACACCATTGACCAGTACTGTTGTAGGAGGAGCACCTCCTCCTGTGAATGTATTGAATCGTGTGACAATAATGTAACTATTATCTAAATCCAGATTTGGATCGAAAACACGAATCTCGCCTGAAGTTGTCACGGATGTACTGCCACTCACATCCAATGGACTTACAAATCCCCTAAAACTAATCTCAGGTTGTGTGCGGTCAATAGTCATCCCAAAAGATGTATCTGCATTCGTCGCATTAGGATTAGTCGCATTACCAACAGCATCATAAAAAATCACGTTGAGATTGACCTCTGCGTCTGTAATAGCACTTCCGCTTTGAGCAAAATTAATCATGTTAGGTGTCGCAGCTGTCCCACCTGAAATATCCAGAACGTAACCATCATTATCAAAATTACCATCATTATTGCCTGCTGGCGGAAGCCCTTCTAAAACATCAACAAGCGGCAAAACGGTGCCATTTTGCCTAACGGCTACAGTCTTGTCAAAAGGTGTATCAACTTGATTAAAAGATGTAGCTTCACCCGTCACATCACCTGGGGGTAAAACGAGTAGTGGCGGATCTCGAGGAATAGCATCTAGAGTTCTCCCTCGTGTTTCAACTGCTCGTACATCATTACTTACATCAGCATCATCAAACCCAGCGTTAGTGTCTGTCACTTGTGCACGGAAGATACTGTTGAAGACAAAGTCTTGTGCTTCATTGACATTGAAAACACTACCATCTTGATCATATAAGCGGTAATCTGTTGTAAAAATTGGGAATGGAAGCATACTTAGAATCCCAGTCGGTGGATTGACATTCCCAAACTCATTAATCGCCAACACAGATAGAAAACGATTACTATACACACCCCCCGCATTAGCATTCGTAGCAGGCGCAGGACCAACATTGGCAATAGCAGGAGCATCAAAGTCAAAGCCTAAGAGACCTGAACGTGATTCGTCAATTTCAGTACCAGCAATCGTGTTGCC
>JBCCBI010000250.1:0-8330 GCA_039034155.1 Deinococcota bacterium
CATTAAGACGAAGTTTGTATGAAAGGATTATCATCGTAAGCCATCTTCCCGCTAAAGTACCTGTTCAAGGGCTCATGGTTCGTGTTGCTATCAGCTTGCTGATTAGCTTTGGCATGAGTATGGGAGTTTGGGGTCACGCCCAAAACTATATTGGCTTTCGCAATGGTGATCCGCTAGGAAATGCATTTCAGATGGGTCTGAAGAGTTTTGTGTTATCGACTCTAGATATGCGGGTAGGGATCATTGCTGGTAGCACCACCCTAAGTGATGGCTCTGAAGAAATTACCTTTGGCGTGAGTGTAGACATGCTAGCTGAAGTTTTAGTGCGCCGTCCATGGATTATCTACGTGGGCGCTGGGGGTGCAGTGAATTACATGGGTGATGGCACGGTCTTAGAAGCTCACGCACTGGCTGGTATTGAAGTGTCGCTCGAGGTTTTCAACCTCGACCCACTCAGCGTATTTTTAGAGCTCAACGGGGGCATCCCTACAGGCTTTGGCGAACTTGACAACACCACCATTGAAGAAAATTTGTATGGTGCGTTAGGTATCAATTTTTATTTTTGATGAACTCAATGTAGGCGCGTAGCTAGGTATACTGACGACATTTGAGGATACCTATGTTTTGTCAGTTTAGTTTGTTCAACATCTACAAAAAAGTATATTTTCAAGCGTTACGGCTTGGCATGGCAAGTCTGGTTTTGATAGCTTCGGTGGGCTATGCGCAGAGTGTGTGGCTCGAGTCCGGCCTAGCTTACCGTGAAAATGCTACTGGAAGTTATGAACCTCTATTCAAAGTGGGCTTGCGAGGCTTTTTTCCGTTGTCGGAGCCATTGTCGTTATACGGCGCACTGGCTTGGCGAGACGGCCTAGTAGCAGATGCCGGCGTATGGTACGCCTTTGACCCCAATTTACAAGACCCGTTTGGGTTTCAGACCTATGGCGGGGCAGGGCTCACCTTTGTCAGTGGCAACAGTGCAGCCGGTAGCGAAGACAGTTTTGGCATAGCACTCAGCGTAGCAGCGAGCTATGCTATTGATGAAACCTTTGGGGTAGCAATTACCTACACCCACCGCCCGTTGCTTTTACCTGAACTGTCCCAAGCGTTTGATATCTCTCTAGGCATAATCTTGTCGCTGGACACTTTACTTGGCGGGTCTGATGACGGTATCAACCTAGATAGTGACGATGTGCAGCCTTTGACAGCTGAGCCAGCAGACGGTTCAACAGGTGTTATAGACGAGGTGGCTGGTGATGATCTTGCAGACGATGATCTTGCAGACGATGATCTTGCAGACGATGATCTTGCAGGCGATGGCTTAGACGAGGATGCTAGCGATATTCAAGAAGAATCTCCAGATGAAGACCCCTCTAACGAAGACACGCCTGATGATTCGGACAGCACGCCAGATGAAGAGCAACCATGAGCATTCGACCTGATTGGTGGATTCGTGAACGTGCCCAAGCAGGCATGATTGAGCCGTTCGAAGAACACCTGGTACGTCAAGGGGTTATTAGCTACGGCCTCTCGAGCTTTGGCTACGATCTTCGGGCTGCACCCGAGTGGCGCATTTTTGTGAATGCCTTTAATACTGTTGTCGACCCTAAAGCGTTTGATCCCCAAAGCCTCATAGAAACCACTGGCGAGGTTTGTATTATTCCACCGAACTCGTTTGTGCTGACTCGTTCAGTTGAGTATTTACGCGTGCCAGACGATGTGATGGTCATTGCATTAGGAAAGTCGTCCTACGCACGTTGCGGGCTGGTTGCTAACGTTACACCGTTAGAACCTGGTTGGGAAGGTCACGTGACATTAGAGCTTTCCAACACAACGCCCTTACCCGCCAAGGTCTATGCCAACGAAGGTATTGTGCAACTTCTCTTTTTTCAAGGTGAACGCCCGGAGGTCACTTACGCTGAGCGCAGTGGTAAATACCAAGGTCAGCGCGGCGTAACGCTGCCTAAACTTTAAGTGACATTACTTTAGGTGACATTGATGTCTTTAAGTGACGTCTTTAAGTGATGTCACCATCGTCGCCGCCATCATCTGCAAAGGACGGTAGTCGTACGTAAAACGTTGTGCCAACACCCGGCTTGCTTGCGACTTCAATATCACCCTCATGCGCCCTAGCAATTTGTCTAGCAATAGCCAATCCCAAGCCTGCACCGCCACCTGCACCTTTGTAGAATTTCTTAAAAATATCAGATAAAAGTTGTGGATCAATACCAGGACCGGTATCACTGACCTCAAAGACAATCCACTCAGTAGCGTTAAGGTCGGTAGAGGGAACATCGGTTGGACTTACATGCTGGGTGAGGGTGAGCAGTTCAGCAGAGCTTAGTTGCTTGCAACGCAAAGTTACGCGGCTAGGGTCATCACCGCAAGCACGCACGGCGTTAGCAGTAAGGTTACGTAGAAGTTGTTGGAGTTGCTCAGGGTCGCCAACTAAGAGGCTACCCGAGCTGCCCTCGAGCAACGTCCCGCGAAACTCCTCAGAGATAGGTTTGAGCACGTCGTCAACGGGATCAAGCAGGTGTGGCACCAACTCACGTATAATCTCGCCTCGAGACAATTGTAAGATATCTGCAACTAACCTAGATAGCGTGTCAGCAATCCGCCGAGCATCTTGTAAGTCTTGCTTGGCTTCGGGGTTAGCACGGCGCAGGGCTCGGTCTAAAAAGCCGCGCATACTGGTAAGTGGCGTACGCAGTTCGTGACTAGTTTCAGCCAAAAACACGCGCTGGGCTGCTAACGCGTCTTGAAGTTGTTCGATAAGCGCGTTGTAAGCACGAGTGAGGCGGCCAACTTCATCGTCTGGGCCGCGGTAAGGAATCACCCGGAGTTTCTCGAGGTTAAAACTTTCGGTAAGCGCAGCTAGACGGCTCACCGGGCGCATGGACCACTGTGCAACAAAGTAGCCAGCAACTGCACCTACAGCGCTCAAAATTACTGCGGTGATGGCTAGTGTCTGAGCGAGGTTACGCAACAGCAAACTCAAAAAACTGGTTGGCGAAATAACGGCGACAACCCCAAAGCTAACTGGCTCGAGCGCCGCAATCACCTGCTCGCCACCAAGCTCACCCCGCCACAAGTCACCCTGGTAACGAGCTTTAAGCACATAATCTAACTCGATAGATGAGTCTGCAAACCGCTGCCGAAGTGGCGACATAGACGACGTTGCTAAAAGAAGTCCTTGAGGACTATAAATCTGCACAAACAAGCCGCCCATCGGCCCGCTGACAATAGGCGCAACCCCAAAACCGCCTTCGTAGACACGAGCAACCCGCCGCGCGTCAAGGATAATCGAGTTTTCAATATTGCTGATAATACGAGAGCGCACAAACCAATACACCAGCGACGAAGAGGCAACGCCTAGTAGTGCAATTGTGAGTCCGCATAAAAGGGCAACCCGCCAGCGAAGTGACACACCCTGACGCACAGAACCAAAAACATACCAACGCGCAGAGGATGCTTCTGTCTGAGCATCCAAACTGGTAGTTTCACTTAAATGTGTAGGAAGTTGTCTGGATGCTTGTGCTGTACTGCGTGTACTATCGCCCAGCAAGTCGTCACCTAGTTTCTGTGGATGCCATTTGTATTAGATCAAGGATGTCAAGTGATATGAAGCATCATCAGTTATGATTGGGAGAGGATGTCCTCAAAGCCCTCTGTACAAAGTCAGTTAAGCACATCCTCAAGATACTGATTTTCTTGTTGAGAGTAATATCTCATACCAATTCCGATTAAACACTTCATAACCCCGTACGGGCTTTATGCCGTTCCCATCAGAATCGAATGTTGTTTCTACACCTTCTAGGTGGGTTAATTCGTTAACGAATTAACTGAAAAGGTTATCAGATAAAACTAACGTTATCAAGAACCCTCTCTAAATTTTCAAGGTTAGAAAGCCTGAATCTACTAAATGCATGTTGATAACGTAGTTAATTAGATAATGTAAGCCTAAGTCAGTTAGCTTTTAATAGCGTAGCCAACGCCGCGCACAGTGCGAATGACGCCGTAACCGCCGACATCGCGCAATTTGCTGCGAATGTTGGCAATATGAACGTCTACAACGTTGCTCGAGGGCGGCAAGTCTTCACCCCAAACATCATGCTCAATTTCAGCTCGGCTGTACACACGCCCCGGCTGACCTGATAAGTACACTAACAAATCAAATTCTCGAGGTGACAAGTTGATCTCTTGATTGCTCCAAAACACCTGTCGCCGCATAGGATGCAGCACCATGTTACCAACCCGTTGCGGGGCACCTGAACTGTGGTGACGCATTTGTACGTTAATACGAGCAATAAGCTCTTCCGTATGAAAGGGCTTGGCGAGGTAGTCATCTGCACCTGAAGTCAGTAAATCAACCTTGGTTTGTACGTCGTCAGCAGCTGTTAAGACAATAATTGGCGTGGTACTAGTTTTGCGAATGCGGCGGGCAATTTCAGCACCTTCTACGTCTGGTAAACCCAAGTCTAATACGACGAGGTCGGGGTTGTGTTCGCGCACAGCAGAAAGCCCCCGCACGCCGTTGTCGTAATGGCTCACGTCAAAATCGGCTTCGCTAAGCTCTAACATTAACAGACGACTGATGTCTAAGTCATCTTCAATAATAAGGATATGTTTTTTAGCGTTCACTGTTTGTACCATCATCATCTTCACCACCTTCGGGCTCAGGCAGGACGATTAAGCTAATGCCACGCTCGCTAAGCCATGTACGAAATGAAACGACGTGTTGTGCGCCGTCGAAGTGTACTAAGATATCGTCACCTTCAGGGCTTACGTAAGCACGGGGTGCTACGACGTACTCCTCGGGTGAATAGCTAATAAGGAGACGCACCGATTGATTGGGCTCGAGGTCAGCGTGAAACACCAACTCATCGTCTTCAACAATGGCGACGTCAATCACGGTCATGAGGTCGGGGAGCACAATTCTCACATGGGTTCCCGGTTGCATGAGGGGCATCCCAGATAAAATTTGCGATAAAGCTATGAGTAAGACAATCACAAAGCATTCCTTCCAACCTCGGCGGAGTTCGCTAGGTGAGTCTTGGGTTGAACTAGAAGGCTTGTTTGCACTATTGCTATCATCTCAACTCCACATAAATCAGGTTGTACCGTGCAAGCACATGATAGGTGAGGTGATGTGTATCACGTAATTTTTAGAATACGTTTCACCTAGTAAAGATATTGATATGCCTATCAGCAGACTGGCTAAGTACGAAATAACGGTTATGGCAAGCGTTAGATACAACTGCGACTTGAGAAGCTACAACCTAGGAAGCTACAACCTAGGAAGCTATAACTTGAGGAAGCAGCCACAACCACAATATTGGCTAGAGTAGCAGCTAAAGCGTGTACCCTTTGTTTAACTGGCTAAAGGAATCTTCATAGAAGATAGTCTGCACTTTGCGTGTGAGACTGTGTTTTTAGCGATTAGTATCGTATCTTAGAAGGCCTAGACATAACCGTTATTAGTGACACGTGTTACCTTCATGGTGCGTTAATTACGGTGAGGTTGTAGTGTTTAAGAGTTTTCTAAAGGTGATTTGCTGCATAACATGATGTTAAATTAGTAATAAAATAAATGTTATCAACTTGTGAAGGGTGTGTCGTTGGGGCTAGTCATCTTGTGAGATGCTGTCTCGAGCCTAACAAAAACGATGTATCTACCTACCTCAAGCTGAATTGTAAAAGTATAGTGTCACTTTCTAGCCCTAAACTGTGGTCGATGAAGTGATGTATTTTAGAACCATCAAAAAGCCCCTTTGTCCTCGAGCAAATCAAACATTGCACCAAAGACAAAAGGGCACATATCATCCGATGTAAGTAATTATGAACTTATTTCCGACTCCTTGGATCAAACGCATCACGCAGGCCGTCACCAAGTAAGTTCCAGGTAAGCACCGAAATAAAAATAAAGATACCTGGAATGAAAATCCACCAGCGTTCACTCAGCCCAGACACACCTGCAAACGACTGCGCTGTGTTGAGCATAAGTCCCCAACTGGTGGCAGGTGGCTGAATGCCTAGCCCGTAAAAACTCAGTACAGCCTCAATCAAAATAAAACTGGGAATTTGTAAACTCATGCTGACAATAACGTAGCTAAGCGTTTGCGGAATAAGATGCCGAAAGATGACCCGGTTATCGCCAGCACCAAGCGCCCGGGCAGCGTAGGTGAAGTCTTGCTCCCGCATAGATAGCAGCAAGCTGCGCACAGACCTAGCAACCTCCCCCCAACCGATGAGCCCGATCACTACCACAATGGCAAAAAAGACGTACACGGGCGGCCAGTTAAGCGGATAAAAAATAGCAGATAGCGCCAGCAGTAAAAAGATAAATGGAATTGCCGAAAGCGCCTCCACAAAACGCATAATGAGCTCATCTACCCAGCCCCCAAAGTAGCCAGCTAGGCCGCCCATGAACAGCCCAATCGTAATCGATACTAGGCTACCAACAATGCCAATAGTAAGGCTGATGCGCGCACCAAATAAAATTTTGCCAAAAATGTCCCCACCGAGGTCGTCTGCACCCCAAATGTAAAGGCGTGCCTCGCTGTCAGGGACATCTAAGCCAAACAAGTGGAGTGTCGCCCACGGACGAATACTTAAAGCGTTTCGTAGCGCCACAGGAATAAGGTTAACTGGGAACGGTACGTAGCGGTCGAGGCGGTTTTCGCGGCGTACAAAAAAGCGAATAGGATAAGGCTGATCGCGATTTTCTGTCCACACGTTTTCAAAAGTTGTTAGATCAAGAGTTTGCTCCATAGGGTAAATGAACGGCCCTATAAATGTGCCTTCTTCGTCAAACCAGTAGATACGGTTGGGCGGTTGGAAGGAGCTATCTGTGTTGATAAAACGCTCAGAGTAAGGTGCTAGAAAGTCTGCAAACGCAGCTGCAAGATAAAAGATTGCCAAAATGGTCAGCGCGCCCCGTGCTAAAGGGTGTTTGCGAAACTGCCGCCAAGCAATAGAATAGAGGCTTTCACCGCGAACAGCTTCTTTTGTAGTTGGTTTGTCATCTTTAAGTTCAGGTGTCTGGGGTTGTGTAGTTATATCTGCCACGGCTCACCTCCTAAGCTAGTATCTAGAAGATAGTGGGGGCAACCGCAAACTATTCTTGTGAGATGCTGCCATCTAGTTGCCATCAGTAGCGAATCCTCGGATCAACAATAGCTAAACTTAAATCGGCAACCAAGTTACCAATCATTAGCAAAAATACCCCAATAGTCAAAAGCGCCATGACCACGTAAACATCTTGAGCAAACACCGACCGAATAAATAGCGGGGTAATGCCCGGCCAGCGCATCACAAACTCTACAGTGCCAGCACCTAGTAAGAGCCCCGGCAGGGTGCCGCCGATGGTTGCCACAATAACCAAAATAGCGTTGCGCAAAGCGTGTTTATAGTTAACGACACGGTCGTCTAGCCCTTTGGCTTTGGCGGTTCGCACGTAGTCTTGACCGAGTACCTCGAGCATCTGCCCGCGCATAACCCTAGTGAGGCCGGCAAGGCTCGAGAGGGTCACAATAAGCACTGGTGCAATTAAGTGCCAGCCGTAATCTAAAAGTTGCCTAAAGGCACTTAAATCGCTGTGATTTTGACTGGTCATACCCCCTGTAGGAATAAGAAGCCAGCCATTTGTTTGAAAAAACTGTACGGCAAACGCAAGTACAAGTAGTGCCAAGAAACAGTTGGGAACCGCTAGTCCAAGTAAACTAAATACCGTAAGAATACGGTCGCCAATAGAGTATTTATGCAGTGCTGAGTAAACGCCAATGGGTACGGCAATGGCGTAAATAAGAATTGTTGCGGGAAATAATAAAATGAGGCTATTCATCATGCGGGGGAGTACAAGTGCTGTGACTTCACCACGCGAGGTCATGCTGATGCCAAAGTCAAAATTGACCACTAAATTTCTGAGCCAAACAAAATAGCGTTGCCACCACGGTAAATTAAGTCCAAGTAACTCACGAATGCGGTCAGCTCTACCGGGATCAACCTGATCAAAAGCAAATTTACTGGCAAAATCACCGGGTGCGGCTTCCACAACAAGCCAAGCAATAAAGGTAGCTAAAATAAAGGTGGGAATTAAGTTGACAATGCGGCGAATTACGTAAGTAGTCACATAAGACTCCTTTCTCCTAGGGCAAGACTGTCTGTATAGTAGGTGTTGTATCAAGCATATTTGTTGTGTCAGGCGTAGTTAGAGAAGATTGAAAAAACCCTTTAAGTGAGCTTGGACCTTGATGTGCGCATGACACCATTAAGAGTGCGTATTACATCAAGTTACGCAGTGATGGTGTGCTGATACAAAAATAGCTAGG
>JBCCBI010000251.1:0-8295 GCA_039034155.1 Deinococcota bacterium
CTAGACATTTTCATCAAATAACTCATCACATTTACCCGTAACCGCTACTGCTTTTCAGCTTTGGACATTCTCCCAAACTTTTCTAGCGATATTTAATACCAGATCCGGTTGATTCCCGCAGGGATCAACCCCTGCCAGAGCAGATAAGATACGCCACGAAATCCGCGCTGGACGAGATGATGCCTTTAGGCATTATTCGGGATATAAGCGGATTTCGTATAACTTTACCAGCAGACATCTTTGAAGCCAATTAATACATCAAATCATCACACCATAAAAACAGGTGATGGGTTGCACATCTTTGGTTTTGTGTGAGCATTCAAGTAACCGTAGCCTTGTTCACACTTTGCTATGTTATGTAAATTGTGCATTAACATACTTGAGAAATTAATTCATCATATGTTAACGCAAGTACAAATGTCCCATTGTCTGTCAACTAGTTTGCATTTAGGGTTTGCCGCTAGCTGTTACTTTGGATGTACGAGGCACAGCAGGGGATTATGTTCGTCACATCATGGGTTGGCGACGCCTCAATTTGTGCTTACCTCGAGACACCCTTTGGAGGCTTGTGTTATGAAAAAGTATTTTGCAGCAGCGTTAGTTTTAGCCGTGTTGAGCACTGTAGTAAGTGTGGCATCTGCTCAAACGACCTACAATATTGATCTTGCACACACCAGTGCAACCTTTCGTGCACTTCATGCTGAAACAGGCTATACCTACGGCCGTTTTGATGAGTACGAAGGTACGCTTGTCTACGCACCTGAAGCATTAGACGAAAGCTCATTTGAGTTTTTTATCAACGCTGAAAGCGTCAACACCAACAACGGGCAACGTGACGATCACTTACGCAGCCCCGACTTCTTTAACGTTGCCCAGTTCCCAACGCTCGAGTTTATGTCAACCTCTGTTGCTGCTACTGACGATGCAGATATTTACGCGGTAACAGGCGACTTGACCATTCATGGTGTGACCAACGAAGTTACCGTGATGGTTGCAAAAACAGGCGAGAATACCAACGCCCAAGGCAATGCTATCATCGGCTTCTTAACCGAGTTTAGTGTTGACCGCACCGACTACGGCATGACCAACTTACTTGGCGCTGCTGGTCCTATGATCGATGTTATCTTCAGCTTTGAAGGCGTTGCTAACTAAGTAGCAAGCTAACTTAACTGTTCAAACAATTTGTCATGCAGGGGATTGGGGTAACCCGTCTCCTGTTTTTTTGGATTGTGAACGGCATGTTAAACGATACATGCGTACACGTTAATTGCTTGACACCAGCTTTGAAACGCCGCTCCGCATAATAAAAACAACTCACTATTGTTAGGTGACTATGGGGTTTACCTCGAGGTAGGCTTTTTTTAGATTACGTAGATTACGATGTCATAGGAGATAACGCCGTGGATGATTTTTTAGTTAGGTCTGTTTTACTGGGTGTGTTGTTACCTGCTGTGGTCAGTGGGGTCATCACCTTGCTAGGTCGGCGCACATTAGGAACGTGGGCAAGTACGTTAGGAATTGGCTTAGGATTTATAGCTGGTTACATTGGCGTGCAAGGCTTACCATCTATACCCCTTACTGTCACAGAGCTACTGCCCATCGTTGCTGGTGTGGCTCTCATTTGGGTGTGGTTTGAACGCTTTTGGCATAGTACAGGCTGGTTAACGTGGCTATTGCGACTACTTCCTTTAGCGGCTTTAGGCATCTTTTTACGGCAACGTTTGTTCATCGGCCAAATCACGTCGCGATTTGGAGCTTGGACACCGTCAGAAACAGCGTTCAACATTGCCATTCCGCTCATTGCTGTGGCGTTGTTATGGATATTTATTGCTGTCAACGGTGAAACTACCTCATCAAGCGCCGAAGCTGATGCTGATACATCCTCAAAACGTCACACAGCTATTTTACCAACAGCGTTAGTGTTGCTTTGCACGGGGTCGGCGGTGTCACTAGTAGCTGCTGGCAGTGCCATCATGGCCCAACTTGTTGGTGTACTCACAGCTGCTGTGGGTGCGGTGATGGTACTCGCGTGGTTCTGGCCGGGTGCCTACCTCGGTGCGAGTAGTGCAGCGGTCATTGCTTTGGTACTCGGCAGTGCTGTGGCATTAGGTGGCTTTTTTGCAGCCACCCTACCGTGGTACGCAGCAATCTTACTGGCACTTACGCCAGCGCTTTTGCTCATCACCAAGCGCAGCCAACTTGCGTTAATACCACGCGCGGCATTGTCGCTCGCGCTCGTTGCAGCACCTGTGATTGCTAGCATTATCATTGCGATTCAAACACATTAAATATCAATCAAGGTTAATAACTAAGGTTAACGTCGGTCTAACCACTGTTGATGCCGCTGTACGCGCTCATTACGAATGCGGCGAAGTAATAATTCTTTGTGACTAGGGGGGTGGCTGGCGGCTCGAGCCTCCCTTTTTTCAGCTCGCCGCGCACGCTTCTTAGCTTTTTTCTTGCTCTTCTTACCCACCTGTTTAATGTAACAAACTTAGCTTGCTGACGCTGTTGTCACGCATCTTTTGTTTACAAGGTCAAGGCTAACGATGTGGAATTTCAGCTTGTGATGTTGAGACAGTCAGCTTCATTAGAAGCTAAGTTCAGCTCATCATCTAATCTTGAGGCGTATCAGCTTATTGCGTGACTACTATTGGGTATCAGTATGTTGTTGATGTTGGTTTTGCCAGCCCAAATGATATTTGTATTTAGTTACTTTTTGAGTTTGGATAAGTTAGCTGGCATCCGCAAACGTCGTTCTGCATCTCTGGCAGCTAGCGTCGCTTGAATCTCTTTAAGTTCTGCATAGTATTGTTGCAATTCTCCTACGGGCCAGTTTGCATCTGTGTGGTAGCTGCTTACTTCCTCCATGCGGGCTAGTAAATGTTTGCGTTGGTCTTCTTTGGACTGTTCTAAGTAAAGCTCACGCAAGCGTGCGAGTGATTTTTGAATGTGTCCTGCAAGGTCTATAGTAGGCTCGTCATCATCACTTTCACGGAATAGGCGCTCAAAAACCAAGCGTCCTTCCTCGCGTCCACGGTAGCGAGATAGTACTGCACGATCATCGTAGTTACACTCATGACAGATAGCACAAAATTCGAGCAGTAATGAGTCTTCAATCTCCGGGGGTAAAGCTGTTTCAACGCTGGATAAACGGTCAGCTAGCGCATGTGGTTCACTGAGCAACAGAGCCATTACCTCAAGCTCAATAAGCGTGACTCTAGAATGCTTGAGTTTAGGTCGCTCGAGCCCACGCAGTTGGGTCGTGCTTAAGTTACGGGTACGTTTACTACTGAGCCACGCATCTAGGCGTTTGGCGTCCATATCTAGCTCATCAACAACGAGGCGGCGCATTTCGCTAGCCACGGGGTCAAAGACATCCCTAGGTTTGAGTACAGGTAAGAGTTCATTGAGGATGTCGCGTTTGCCGTCACGCGTGTTTGGATTGTGCTTAGCCATAACTGTTTCAAAGCGAAAGTGAACTTCCGACAGTCCGTCCTTGAGCGCATCCAAAAAGACCTCTGGCCCCTGCTCTAAAACCGTATCTGCAGGATCTTTTCCGTGAGGCACGCGTACAGCTTTGACCAAAAACTGCTGCCCAAGGGCTTGGTCGAGGCCGCTTAAGGTGGCCCGCTGCCCAGCGCTATCAGCATCGAATGCAAGATAGACCGTGTCCACCTCGAGCCGCCTAAGTTGTTGTGCTTGACCTTCGGTGAGGGTGGCACCCAGTGCGGCAACGGCGGTATCTATACCCACTTGATGCAGCGCAATCACGTCTATATAGCCTTCAACAACAATGCAGGAACGCTGCTCGCGGATGCTAGTTTTGGCGCGCTCGAGGCCGTAGAGGAGCGCCCCTTTATCAAACAGTGCTGTTTCTGGGGTATTCATGTACTTGGGCAAGCTGTCGTCTAGCACGCGCCCAGAAAAGCCAACTACCCGCCCCATCACATCAAAAATAGGAAACATGATGCGGTTACGAAAGCGGTCATAACGCCGCCCACCATCAGATTCACTGAGTAGACCAGCAGCTAACATGTCGTCATCGGCAATGCCGGCTTGCCGCAAGTGGCTTAGTAAACCGTCCCAACTGTCTGGGGCAAACCCCAACTGAAACGCGTCGATGCTGGCTTCGCTTAAGGCGCGCCCTAACAGATAGTTTTTTGCGTGGCTGTGGCTTCGCAAATTATGCGTAAAGTACTCGAGTGCCAACTTATTAACTTCATAAAGGTCACGTTTTTTGTGCTCCTCTGGACTGGGCGGGGTAACCTCAACACCCACCTGTTGCCCCAGCATCTGCAAAGCTTCAGCAAAGCCTAAGTGCTGGGTTTCCATCACAAAGTCAAATACATCTCCTTTAGCTTGGCAGCCAAAACAGTAGTAAAAGCCTTTATCTTGCAGAACATGAAACGAGGGCGTTTTTTCGTCATGAAATGGACACAGCCCTTTATAGCGCGCGCGCCCAGCCGGTTTCAGGGCCACCACATCGCCAACTACCTCAACCAAGTCAAGGCGGCTACGAATTTGCTCTTTGGCGCTATCTGAAAGCTGGGACATAATTTAGACGTCAATGCTTAGACGTGAGTCTCCTTCAAGGTTGTTTGAGGTGCGTTGTGTCAAACGCGTGTGATAGTGGCTCGAGCCTAATTGCTACTCAAGCAAGGGGTGTCGCAAAGTTGCACTTTGGCAGCATAGTTAGTCAAGATGTCACTTTTTTGATAGCTGCCTAAGATAATAGGTAACAGATAAATGTATCCATTTGCACTTCATCAATAAAGTTCAATGAACACAACTCATGATGATGTCTTTAAGTAACACTTGAGGAAGTACAAAGTGGCTGCAGCAGCTGACTTAAACAAGCCCTAGTGCTTGCAAGCTGTGAGGATTACAAGTGTGTCAATCACACCGTGTTAATCGCAACGTGTCAATCACACCGTATCAATGGCAAACTTAGCCGCTACACGCCCCCAAGGGAAACGTGATTATAGCATTTTGCCAACTTGCTACCGACCCTCATCTACCCTATAAAAACGCTGCCTCAGACGCATAGTTTATGAGAGACATCTCGTTCTTGCGTGACCGTCGTGTCAAGGGGTAGTGCACATCATTTACCACTATTTTTAATGTAACTAAGTGAAACTACAACAGTTCGCGGTAAAAAAGCACACCTTCAGAATCTTTAAGATACACCGCTGTATGTAGGTCACTCACCTTGACACCGGGAGCGGCAACCGCAACCTGCCACCCGTCTGGCTCTACACTCTCTGGCAACACCTCACGTGGCACAACCGTCACAGGTTCTCCCTCCATGTTGGCAAGTAACACAACCTGCTCACTACTATCTTCAGAAAGGCGCACAGCATACACCAAGGTCGTGCCATCATCCACCCGTTTAGCGAGGATTTCGTCACTGCGTAAGTTATCAGCCAGCCAAGGGTGTTGCCGTCTAAAGTTACGCAGCGCCATATTAAATGCACACTGGTCTAGGTTGAGGCTATCTTGGTAGTGGCTAACATTGCAGTACTCATAGAGGTCGTCCATAAACGCCCGTGCATAACGCGCTAAGAATGCTTCAGAAAGGTTTAGCTCATCAGATACGTCCTGTTGTGCGCTGAGTAACGCAAGGACTTGTAAGAGGTCATCACCTGCGTGGTGGACAGCAGTTTCTAGAGCAGCTGCAAACTTACGCAACATATCAAGGTCGCTAAATCCCAACGCTTTGAGGCGCGTGAACGCATCTGCATGGTTGAACACCTCTGCGGACACTTGCCAAATAAAAAAGCCACCTTCTTCAGCCACAACTTTAACGGCATAGCGTTTATCTGTATTACGCATAAAAGCCCACGGCGCTCGGCTAGTTGCGTTGATAAAATCCATCGGCACGCCTGGAAACACACCATAGGTCAGTAAACTTGCCGCCGGATGGTCGTACGAACGCCGCAAAATGTCAGGTAAGCTATCCCCAAGACGCTGGTTGATAGGCCGGTCTGGATCATCTATCGGAAGTTGATAGCCACGCCGTAAGGTATCGTGATTGGCGCAACCGCTAATCCAATGACTTCCCTGAACCGCAATTTCTTCAATGCGCCACCATTTACTGGTCCAAAAACTTTCCAGACAAGGCGTGTTGTGCGCAAACGTAAGCGGACCCCACTGAAAGGTGTGTGGTTGTTGGTTAATGACATCGAGGTAGCTCGAGGCTGTTTCCCAATCTTCACGCGGCCACGGCCGGCCATCTTCAAAAATCATCCACGGTTGGTAATAAACCCCGGCGACGTGTTGGACGATTTCGCTCATCTCGAGCAAATAGGCATCATCGTGCTTCATGACCTTGGCAGTCGCATCCCAATGTTTAAAATCTTGTGCACCATCTACCCGGAGGCCGTCAACACCAAAGTTAGCTTTGCGCCGTTGCATCTCTAGGAGCATCGCCCGCACCAACGGTACTCGGTAGTTGAGGTTTTGACCGTACATGTTGGAGCCGCTAAAAAAAGGACTAGCCAGTAGCGGCAACGCTTGATTATCTGCATGACCGAACACAACGTCAAAGATAAGTTGTATGGGTTTACCCGGAAAGGTGTGTAGTGTTGCAGCAAGGTCAACCAGCTCGTCGGGGCGGCCTGTTTCTAACAAGACGGGATTTACTGCTGCCGAACCAGCAATCACTACGTCATAGCCCCAATTAGTCATATGAGGGCGCATTAACGTGACATCGATAGTGCGGGATGCTAGCACTCCACCCAAACCTTGTTTAGGTTCTTGCCAAAACTTGGGCCCGTCTTCAAATTCAATAATAGGTTCAATAGGCATAAGTTGAATGGCATCGTAAGCAAGGTAAGTGTGTTCAGCTGGGGTAAGGGGGTCATGTGTTTGTAATTTGTTAGCGAGTGCTTGATACTGTCGGGTTAAGCTTGCTAAGGTTCCTCCAGCAGATGCCGTGGGCACATGCACCTGCAAAATATTTACGGGCGCGCCTAAACGGCTTACCTCAGCATCTTGACTGCTGCCAAAACTCAAAAAATAATCGCGGTCAGCACGTTCATGATCTAAGCCAGCTAGGTCGTAGAGTTCAGCTGGTGCAAAGGCACCAAAGGGTAGAGACACTGCCATGGGGTCATAGTGATACCGCCAGTTGCCTTGGCTATCTTGATACTGCAAGCGGTAAAAACTGCCAAAACGCGTCCGGCTGCCTGCGAGTAGTCCGTCTACTACTGCCCAGACAAATTGCCCCTGAGGTTGGACAGGAATACGCTCGAGCCGAAACTGTACAGTTTGCTGAGACACGTCATGCGCGCTAGCTCGAGCTTCTAAAGCTATATCTTCTAAGGGTGTAAATATTTCTAGAACAGCTTGCTGACCTATATCAGGCACCCAAAAGCCAAAGTTAGCTGTACCGTTTTGCCAATAGCTACCTAGTCCGGTAACAAGTTCTTTGGTACGTGTCCACGCGTCATCATCAAGTTGGTCAATCCCGAGCTGGCTAATATCGTTATTCAAGCTTTGCTGAGGTGCTAAGTGAGCTGCTGCCCAAGCCTGCAAATCACGTGTTGCTTCAGGTAAAAGCTGTGCACTGCTTGTTTGCATGGGTATCCTCCTCATTACACCAACTCCATTGCACACACAGGTCTTTGTTCACTAAGTCGCTCATACAAGATACCAGCCAGTACACACTATATTGGTACTGGCTGCAGTTAACAGATTATTTGTAAGCCTTCTAAAATCAAGTGTCCTTGTCATAGCCTAGTGCAACACTTCGACACGTGATGAACACCCTTCACTCACATATCACTAATCTAGTGCTACACAATACAGATTATTGATGAGATCAAATTTATACAGTTAGATATTGCAGATATTGGCTGTTAAACGGCTGACACACCTTCATCGCTATCAAATAAGGGCAAGTGACCGAGTGCAAGAATGTCGTCCCTAGGACTTCCTTCTGTAAACACGGCCATGGTTGCCACCGCCGTTGCTTGTAATTCAGAAAGTAGCTCGAGCAACGCCCGCAAGGTGTTACCTGTACTCACCACATCATCAATAATGGCCACGTTTTTATTCTGCAAGCGCCCGATATCTTCACCATCAATGACTAGATCTTGCGGCTTGCCCGTCGTAATGGACACAACCGTTTTTTTCTTAGAGCCAATCATGTAGGGTTTTTGCGTTTTGCGCACCACCACATAGGGAATACCTGTTTTGGCAGACATAGCATGGGCTAGGGGTACAGCTTTAACCTCTGGCGCAACAAATACATCAACCCCGTTAGGCAGTTGATCGATGAGGCCATCAGCA
>JBCCBI010000252.1:0-8287 GCA_039034155.1 Deinococcota bacterium
AATTTGAAGGGCAACCACAAGCCTCGTTTTATGTTAATAATGAGGGTGCCGCTCCTGTTGAGGTCACCATTCAAAACAATGATGTATTAGTTACTTCAACAAACGGACATCCATCTATGGTTATGACAACAAAAACAGGTGGTTGGTATGTAGATGGTGAGATCAACTATAACCTTATCACTCAGCGTGATGGGATATCAGGTAAAGAGAGAGTTCCTCTAGACGGTGAGTTTGACTATATTATTGAATCTGGTGAAGAAGCTCCTGGAATTGCTGGTTGGGAAACGCGTAAGTTGCTCAACGATCCCCAGGCGCGGTGGGGGTATCCACGTTTTGGGGCGTCTGTACGTATGCCAGGCGCAGGGGAAGTTATTACGTCTGAACCTATTTTACCTGGGTTTCCCCACTTGGGTGTCGGCATGGCACGTTCGCGCTGGTATGAACAAAACCCGCATACGTTTTATTACAATATTGAACGAGAGACATTTGATCTTAATTCAACAGTGGGATTTTATAATGGTGGTATTTACCGGATCAACTCGCTTAGTCACGGACCAGAAGTGGATTTTGAGTCGCCCTTTGCAACTTACAATTTAGAACCAGGCTCGAGGCAAACCCGCTTGGTGATTCGTGCAGGTTCATTTCCTGCAAATGGTTTATTTGGTCCTGAGCCAAAGCAACGCACGCGTACCTCCCTTCGCTACTCTTGGAAACTGTTTAATGATCGTGACTGGGATTATGGTATTCACGTTGCTGGACCCCTTGAGTACGAAGATGAAGTGACGATTGGCAGCGACACAATTGTCGCCGTTGAACCTGAGCACTTTCCAAAGTGGGTCACTAATAGTCCTTGGCCACTTGTGACGTTTGTAGAGCCTCCTGAGGGTTATGGTGGCTCTGAAGGTATTTACTTTTACAGCGCCCAAGCTGATGAGTATCAGTCATGGTTGGCAGGTATTGACAATCAAGAACCGGTTACGTTGGCTTCGCCTTATCTACTCAACGATACCTTTTTGAACGAAGTTCAAGCCTTGGGGCTTCCACCAGGCTTTAGAGGAGAGTATCACTCGGCGTATTTTCGTGCGCCCAGACTATATGTAAGTCCCATTGATAACCGCCTGCACCTCGAGCATGCTATGGGCGGCGTGTGGAACCTGGGTAATGGGCGTATTTTACGAACCCGCAACCTTGATCAAGATGCTTATTTGGATGCTTGGACATTAGAGACTATTACAACTCGGGATGAAGAACAAGGTTTACTAGTTGCAAGTCCAGGCACGATAGAAGAGGCCATTTATGCACTTGACAACTACATTATTTATAGCAGTTTAGATACGGTTGAGATTCGCCGCGCCTCATTTGACCCAGCGACTTTTGTAACTGCCCCACCTACCGACCCAGAATCTTGGCAAGAGCAGCGTCGTTTGTTCGCTGACTACCGTGAGGGTCGCCCTATTGAAGATATGCGTGGCTGGCTGGCTGCATTTCCTGGTGAAACCCTTATTATAGAAGGGGCTCAAGTTCGTGGTATGCGTACAACAGATACTGGGTTTCACTTTACGCTTGTACTTGACGAAGCTGCCCAGGTGACGGGAGATCTGACGGAAACGCTGTTAGGTTCACTTAATGAGCAAGGTGTATACGCACTTAGTTACAACCGTCAAGCCAATGTGTGGCAACAAGAATACGCAACACCAGCCCAACTTACGGTGGAGCTGATTACCGAGACGCCTCAGGTATTTGTGCCTCAACACCTAACTGTTGATATTTCCAATGAGGGCGGTGCAGATTGGTTTGGCCCAGCTGAACTTTATGTAGGCGATGAACTCATAGAAGTTTGGGAAACGCTACTTGTGCCCGGACGCAGTAAGGTCAGCCATGACGTTGTCTGGACGCCAAGGCAGCAAGGAAGTCTACCTTTAACATTTACAGCGAATGCGCCTTTGACTATGTCAGAAACGTTATATGTACGCACCACACCGCGCGTGAGTTTTAGTGACGCGCTATGGCTTCCAACCAGAGGATACTTGCGTTACGTCATCATGATGACGCTAGCATTGTGTTTGATTACGATAGCCTTTTGGCGGACTTGGAAAACAGCATGAGACATAGCGTAAGACAGGGCGCACCAACACTGTGGACGAATCTGTGGTCGTTTGTATTGACATTGGTAAGTGGTAAAGCATTTACAAGCTCTATTGCTGGGCGCGTACGCTCTGCGCCACGTCCGTGGGTGTGGGGTAAAGCGCGTACAGAGACCAGTCAGGCAAGCAATCGTGCTCGAGCCAAAACCGGTGAAGCCACCTATCTACTACTTGCTCTGTGGGTTGGTGTTGCTTCAGGACTATACTTTGTGTTGCGCTACCGAGGTCATTGGGGTGAGGTCGACAGCGCCATTTTCACCCAAATGGTAGGCAGTTTGGAAGACTGGCGGCGTATTAAATATCCGAACAGCTACTCTCATGGTTACGGCTATTCGGTCTGGGCTGCAAGTTTAGGTATGGTGTGGAATGTTCCTGTAGCACAGCTACAACGCTGGGTGACGCCGCTCATTGGTAATGTCTTTATGGCGACCTTTGGCTATGCGGCATTTCGCCGCTGGTTGGGCTCGAGCCGCTTGGGTTTACTTGCGGCTACATCGCTTTTTTTGGTTCCCGAACTCATCTTTACAATCTCAAGGGGTAATCACGAAAAGCTCACTGCTACGCTTACCTTGCTTGCTTCATTGTCATTTTTACGCAGTTTTCAACTTTCTAAAGACCCGCGCAAGTGGCAGGTGACAGCAGGTTGGGTCATTGTCCACTATCTACTTATCTTTACGTTAGTTTCGCTCAATGCCTTTTTTGGGTCGATGTTTTTTTACGCAAGTTTTATTAGCTACAGTGCAGCGTCTGTGGCGCTGTGGTTTTTTCCTAAGGCTCGCCGCGAGCTACGTCCAACCATGCGCCGCTTTGCGTTAATGGTAGCGACATCCATGATGGTGATGTTCATCGTGCAGTGGTACATCTATCCACACGAAAGCGAAAGTCAGCGGATTTTGGCAAGTATTATCAGCGGATTTGGAGCTGTACGCGAAACTGGGGAAACCCAAAGTGACCCTTACGCACTTGTGCGCAATGACTGGGTGAGTCGGCGTGCGTACAACATTGTTTCGTCATTTCGCTTTGTGTTACTGGGTATTTCTTTTGTAACGTGGATCGCACTTTTGATACGTGCTTTAACACGCCTGCGTAAAACGCCTGTCGAACGATTATTTTTGCTCACTCTTTATGGATCGTTTGGACTTCTATTAGCCATTGGTGTTGCAATTGATTTTCTGGGACTATCTGCAGGTTCAAATTGGCAAGTGCGCATCTACACCTACTTTTCGTCGTTTGCAGTACCCCTATTTGTGCTTGGTGCGTTTGGATTACGCGAATTTTTGAGCCGTTTACCTTTGTATATTGAGGCGGGCGCAAGAAAGATAGTGTTTGTATTGTCGCGTCCTGTAGGTCGGCAGCGACAAACCGATGATATCCCTTCTCAACATGTGGCAGTGCCAGATCAAGCTAAGCTCAGTATTGCGCAGAGGTCTCAAAACTCACTGACACGCAAAGTTGTAACACATGTGTTTGCGCTTATTGTGGTGGGGTTTGTTGGGTGTAGCCTGCTTAAATCCACATTGGATCCCCTTGTAAGTAACCGCTGGATTGCTTACAAAGTCACTGAAACGCACGCTATTGATTTTTGGTTTAATCACCGTGGTGATGACACCCTCAACGTAGGTAACAACATGCGCTTGTACTTTGGCTACGTGATGCAGTACGGTTGGCGCGCAGGTACACGTAGTGCGCTCGAGACAGGCTTTACCCCTAGAGCGCCTCACCTAATTCGTTCAACTGCCAATGCAGCCAACGCTGTTGCCTGGAACACGCCTGTGCCAGCTGCCTTACTTGATGATGCGATTTATGATAACGGCGAGACTCAAATTGTTCACCGCATTCCACGTACACCCTTCCAACAGTAGCTAAGAAAACAATTTAAGTGGCAAGGTTAGAACAACAGGTGTATTGAGTGTTGTTTAACCTAGCTCAGTCTTGTAATCTGTGAAGGCGCAACGTGAACGGCAACGTATTAGGGTAGACTGAGAAATAAAGGATAAAGAGGTCACCATGGTCGGTTAGGTTATGGTTGAACTGCATGTAGAAAGCCGCAGTACTGCCTCAATATCAGGTCAAACGTCAATTAATAGGAGACAGACTAAGTGCTTTATAGCAGCATCTACTAACATGGTAGCTCTTGGATTGTAGATGTATTGATATGTGCAGATGTTGTGGGACAACGTTGTAACTATCCTAGATAAAGTCAACTAGCCAAAAAAATATCTCCTCACAAATAGGGAGATATATTTATGGTGCTGGATTGACAAGTGGCTCGAGCCGACAAGAGGGCTAGTACCTAAATCTGGTGCGCCCGACAGGATTCGAACCTGTGACCTTTCGCTCCGGAGGCGAACGCTCTATCCGGCTGAGCTACGGGCGCAAATAAGTTATGGTTACAAGTTATAACAAGATAGGTGACAGTCAAGTTACGCAATAGTCAGATACATCAACCAGATACATTGTAGTAAAAGGCTATCCCACAAGCACCACCTTAAACCGAAATTAGCACTGTCTTAGGAGGAAGTCAAGTTGAAAGCTAGCAAACGTTCAAAAAAATATCAACCCCCCAAGAAAAGGATGCGCCGCCGCAACATAGTCATTTTGTGGCTAGTCGCTATTGGTCTGCTAGTAAGTATGGTCATTTCGTTTACGCCCACAGTTGGCTATTTTGCAGGGCAGCACACGCTCAATGAGCCAGCACTTTTTATTAACGATGAACCTATTATGGAGTTGGATATTGCCCGCTCGAGACAAGGTCAACTATTTGCCATTACTGAAGGTGAGGTTGCCGAAGACGCCGAGCTACTCTTGCTCTCGCAGCTTATTGACAATGAAGTGCTCCGTCAAGCAGCAGAGGGTACTCGCGTTAGCCGTGGTGAGGTTGGTGAAGCCGTGCGTGAATACCGTGAAGCACGGGGTGTGTTAGGCGGTACAAACGATACCCAGTACCTACAACTCATTGCCAACCAAGGTTTTACAGATCAAACGGTTCGTGATTTTCAGCGTGAGCAGATTCGCCAGCGCAAATTTATTGACAGCTTAGTTGAAGACATTGAAGTCACTGACGATGAAGTGCGTGACTTTTATGAGGCTAACAGGTTTAACTACCTCAGTGATCCGCAGATGGTTGCCCGCCAAGTTGTGGTTGACGATGAAGACCTCGCTAATACCCTACTCGTGCGCATTGCTAGAGGAGAAGATTTTGAAGTGCTAGCCTCTGAATACAGCCTCGAGCTTGCTGAGGTGGGTGGCGCTATTAGTGCAGACGATGACGGCAACCCGCAACCTATTGGTCGGATTGGCTTGCCCACGTCGGTCGCAAGCGCCGCTCTTGGCCTTGAGGGACGCGGTACTACAGATGTTATCTCTACAGGTGGGCGTTTTCATATTGTTAAGGTAGAAGAATATCTTGCACCAACTGTACAAGCTTTTGAGGACGTTGAAACTGAAATTCGCGAGGCAACCTTAGCAGCCAAAGAAACAGCCTTGTTGCAAGATGCTTTAGAGCAACTTCGTGACCAAGCCAATGTTGAGTTTCCAGATGGTAGCACCTACGGCTACAGCAATGACGTTGTGGCAACCGTGGGGGATAACAACATCTACGAACTCGAGCTAGCTGAGGCAACCTACCTCAACCAGCAAGTTCAACAGTTTTTAAGTCCGGAAACAGCAGACACCATTGTGTCGTTTTTTAAACCTACGTATTTAGAGCAACTGATTGAGCAAAATTTGGCGCTCCAAGGTGCCGAAACGATAGATGCCGATTTTGTGGGTACGGAAGCGTTTGTAGCTAGCAGTGCGCTTAACTATATTGCAAGTGACGTTGAGCCGACGGAAGCTGATCTAGAGGAATATTACCAAACTAACCTCGCGCGGTTTACCATTCCGGCAAGTGCCACTGTCGTCCAACTTGATTTTGAAGATCAAGACGCGGCCCGTGACTTTAGAGACACCATTTTAGAAGAAGACGTTGACTTCACGGCGCTCGCTGAGAGAGCGCAAAATGAAGCACTGACCTACAATGATCTCGGCAATGTGACACCAGGTCAGCTCGAGAGTGAACTGGACCGTTATCTGTTTGGAACAGAAGCGTTTGAGCTAATTAGTGAAGAGGCACTGCTCGAGGTTTCTGATGTCATTGTGATTGAAACTGAGACCGAAGTGCCCGTTGCTAATGATACCGAAGCAGATGTCGGTGATACGGCTGAAGCTGCAGGTGACACTGTAGACGGCACCGTAGATGAAGCCGCGGATAATGCTACAGAAGAGGATGTGACAGAACAGGCAGATGCAGCAACCATAGATGCTGAAGCTGCAAATGATGATACCAGCTCAGATGAAGCAGACGCTGACATAAGTGCCGATGCTGAAGCTGGCGTTGAAGATACTGAGGCGGCAGACGCTGAGCCAGCAGAATCTGAAACTGTTGTGGAAACAACCTACACGTTATTGGTAGCCATTCGCACACCCGAGCGCGTGCGCAGCTTAGATGATGTGCGTTCACAGATTGAAGAAGCTGTTCTAGTAACGCAGCGCAGTGAGACACAACAAAACTGGCTTACTGCTCTACGTGAAACCATACCAGTTGAAAATCTCATTGCTCAGGAACCTGCTGTAATGACACCCAGCACACCTAGCGTAGAATTTACAACTGAACCAATTGATGAATCGTCGAACGACGAAGCATCTTCAGAAGAAACACCGTCTGACGATGTAGAAGGTACATCAGATGCTGATAATGAAGCTGATGCGGTTAACGCAGAAGATTCAGAAGATGGTGCTGATATCGAAGACGACACTATGGACGATGCTGAGGTAGAAGACACATCAGACAAAGAAATATCAGATGATGTCACACCTGAGGCTTCTGACGATGGTGCTGAGGAAGATGCAACTTCAGCGGAAGAATCTGAACCATCAGAAGAAGCTGAGACGGCAGATGAAGCTGCGACAGACGTACCTGATGAGAGTGCGATTGATGACTCAGAAGCCGATACAGAAGCTGACAGTGCATCATCTGAAGATGAAGCCACACCTTCAGATGATGATGATGGTACAGAAAGTGATGATAGTCCTTAGCCTTAGCTAGATAAAGGACATCAAACATAAATTAAAAGTGCCTCGAGGTTGTCTCGAGGTACTTTTAGTTTTGCATATCAAGTAGGTGACTTGCTTTATCAACATCTGCTGCAAGGGCTGGATACGGACTTGCATGAGCATGTGCAGGTATGTCTAAGAGGTAACTTGCTCTTGCTTCTAATCCAGCTAATGAAAGTCTACCAAACAGGTAACGAATAACGGCATCAAAACCTGTAAGCTGCGCTAGAAATAATGGGTTTTTGCGGTGTTTATGGGCGCGTTCTACAAATGGCAGTATGCGTGGTAGGGCAGCTTTGGTGAATACAAACGCGTTGCCACCCGTGACCTCAGCTTCGTGTAAGCGGGCATAGGTACGTGCTTGGTTGGGAAATTGTGCGTGCATAGTAGCTTTGGTCACAACTGGATATGTGGCAGCAAAACCACTAGCAGCTGTCAGAAGATCATCAACTGCTTCCGGCGTGAGCCAAGGTAGGTCGGCGGCAATAGCTAAAATGCTGTGAGCATCATCTGAAACGTGTTGTAAACCTGCGCGTAAACTATCTAAAAGACGTTCGCCAGCTGGTACGTGGTCATCAACCTTAGTTGTAAGTTCAGGGGTGAGTGCGCCAACATAAATGATCTGCGTGATTTGTAGACAACTTGTAAGTGCGTCTAGTACGTAGCTAGCAATGGGTTTACCTTGATAAGGGAGAAGTGCTTTGCTGGCTACATTGGCAGGTAGCTCGAGCGCATCCTCATTAGGCTTGTTAGGCCCGTGCGCATTATTCCCACGTGTGTCATGTCCACCGAGGACAACGGCTGTTATCGGATGACCTATCACAACGTGTAGTTATATCACGCATTCCCATGCCACAAAAGCTGTAGCAGAAAAAAAGCTGTAGCAGAAAAAGCCATACCTGTTCTCCTCAACCCATCAAAATGTAGAACGAGGACGCATTGTAGCGCCCTCGAGATCATCTTATGATATTGAATGCTATTTGTTGAGTATTGTTAGGCTAACGTTGTACAAGGTCAACACTAAGCTCAGTGGTACGTCCACCACGGAC
>JBCCBI010000253.1:0-8279 GCA_039034155.1 Deinococcota bacterium
CTCGAGTATTGACGCCTAAACATCTCTACACCATAAAAAAGTGGTCGCGTGTTTACAAAGTCAAAAACATGACAGCTAAGCTGCTAGCAAGTGCTTTTGAAACGGTCCAAGTGTGACCAAATGAGATAATCTGACTTTTTACAAAACAACACATTGGTTCACTATCTATACTTTACACGTGACAGATGACAGCACACCTGAACAGCTCAGAGCTAGTGTAGCTGCAATAGACCGACACGGATTTTAGGAAATCAGGTTTTGACGGGTACATTGCTTACCCTGATGCTGTCTCCCTTGAACTTTGATGTTGGCGCAATCAGATATAAATTCGGCGTGATTGGATAGAGGGAAATAGGCACAATGGGTTTATATTGTCAACTAGCTCAGCAGATTTTAAGGAGGAGACATGCGAACCCTATAAATAATGGCGACCTTTCCACCAACGTTTAGCGAACAGAGATCGGTATAACGAAACAGGTTTATTCAGGACTACAAAGCCTTTGCTCGAGTACGCCGCAGGCATCGGTTGTACCTTTGACATCACAATAGGACGATAACTTTTTGGAGACAAGATGACAGAACGCGACAACCACAAATACAATCTTGAAAAAGGATGGCCAGCACTCTTAAAAAGTTTGGACATTTCCTCTCAGGATTTGTTGCGTCATGCCCAGCTACCTTTAGATTTATTGCTGCGTAAAACCCCTGCTGTGACAGCGGATGAGTATTATCGCTTTTGGGGTGGGCTGGCACGTGTCTCTAACCATGAGCCAGCTTTGGCATTGCGATTGGCAAAAACAATCTGTGCAAACCCTATCGCCCCAGCGATGATTGCTTTCTTGAGCAGTGGCAATTTGGATATAGCCCTCAAGCGCATAGCGCATTACAAACCCATCGTCGCCCCTGTAATCATGACCGTTGAGCAGGATGTTCAGCAAACAAGTCTGACGTTTGCTGCTTTACCCCAAAACGATGCGCTAACACCGCTCTTTGTGACCTTTGAACTGGTGTTCTGGCTCGAGCTTGCTCGACTCGCCACCCAAGAACACCTTATTCCCGCAGCAGTTCATAGCTGTCTTGATTTACCTGAACTCGAGACCTATGAAGCGTTTTTCAAGACGCAGGTTAGGCGTGATGAGGTCAACAGATTGATCTTTTCCGCTAGCGATGCCCAGAAGCCTTTTCTAACGGTCAATCACGCGATGTGGGCGATTTTAGAGCCTGCCTTTGACAAACGAATGGAAGACCTGAAGCAAGATGCCTCTTTTCGAGATCGGGTAAGGGCTTGTCTGCTCGACATGCTGGCAAGCGGTCATTATTCCATGAGTTATATTGCACCCAAACTGGCTGTTAGCAATCGCACCTTACAACGCCGACTGAGCGAAGAAGGCACCACCTTTCAAAAAGTGCTTGATGAGTTGCGAGAGGAATTGGCACGTCATTATCTTGCTACCACGGACTACAGCAGCGCAGAAATCTCCTTTTTGCTGGGCTATGAAGAGCCTAACTCGTTTTTTCGCGCCTTTCGGGGTTGGACAGGGCAAACGCCTGAGCTTGTGCGGGCAGACAAACGCCCCTTATCGGGGTAGGCAGGTGCGTAGCTGCATCGAAGTGCCATTTATATACATTCAGACCAAAGTCATAAGCACTCTTGACGTAGGGGAACCGCCATGCCATGCGAATAGAGAGTACCGGGCGGATGAAAGGAAATCAACGTATGACGACAAACAATAGCAAAGTAGCCCTTATCACAGGTGCAAACAAGGGCTTAGGCAAGGAAATAGCAAGACAACTGGGAGCGCAGGGATACACGGTCGTCCTTACAGCGCGAGATGAGCAGGCTGGAAGAGCAGCAGCGGAAGAACTTACAAGCGCAGGATACGATGCTCACACAGTTCGTCTCGAGGTCACCAGTCCCGACGACATCGCTAACCTTGTGACCTATCTCGAGACGACATTCGCAAAGCTCGACGTTCTTGTGAACAACGCAGGGATCGCGCCTGAGTGGGACGGTCGGCCGACCAATGCTGACAAGGTTCGCCGCACCCTCGAGGTCAACCTCGTTGCCCCTTTTGCCATCACCGAGGCACTTGTACCCCTGCTTTCACATAGCGACGACGCACGGGTGATTAACCACTCGTCTATGCTGGGTTCAATCGGAAACGCAGAAAGCGCCTGGGAGCATGTTGAAACCTTTGCAACCGTAGGCTACGCGACATCCAAGGCAGGGCTAAACATGCTGACGGTGATTCAAGCAAAGACGCTCGCGGACAAGGGTATCGTGGCAGCCGCTGCCCATCCTGGATGGGTAAAGACGGACATGGGAACCCAAGCTGCCCCTACTGAGGTGGAGGATGGCGCGAGCACGGTTATTGGTCTTGTAACCATTGCTCGAGACCAGTTTCCACAGGCGCAAATGGTATACAACGGCGAGCGGATGCCTTGGTAGGTCTGTTGTGTGGAGGATCGGCTTTGGTGGCCGCTCAACAGATCGGTTCAGCGGACGCTAACCGCGCCGCTGAACTCTACATTAGCAGCCTCTGTTGTCTCTATTTTATAAGTCCTCAAGGTTCTTTTCTGCATTTTCGCCAACTAAGCTTCTCTGATTAAACGACTCTAGTCGCGAGTTTTTTCACTTCTAATGTTCGTAAACCTTCACTACTCTATAAACTGAGTTGATTTCGTCCGACTCGATACTAAGCAAAACTATGGAGAGGAAAGATATGAAACGAACAACCACACGCACCCAAGGGATCGATAGCTCATACGGGACCGGGGGCGCTTTGCAGAGGGCATGGAGGATATTGCTCATCGCCCTCGTCGTCGGACCCGGCTATCTCTCTGCACAGGACTCACGCCCGACCGGCGACGTCGTTACGGAAGTGATCGCCTCCGGCTTCAAGACACCCTACGGCATCGCCGTTATCGGTGAGGAGGAGTTCCTGGTTTCCGAACGGGAAGGAGGGCTCTTCCACTACGAAAGCAGTGAGTTGAGCCGCGTTCCGGGGTTTCCCGACCTAATCGTCTGCGAGTCCGGCCCCCTCTCCCTCGGACGCCTTATGGACGTCAGCCTCCATCCCCGCTTCGGCGACAACCGCTTGGTCTACCTGTCATATAGTACCGAAGCTGCTCTCAACGTGGCCTGATTTCGATTCGTTTCCGGTCGCGCCGAAGGGTTCGAAGTGATCTTTACCGCCAACGCTTCGGCGGAAGGCTCGATGATTGCTTGGGAGAACGACGATCACTTCTGTTAACTGCAGAAACACAAATCTCTTACTGCTGTTCTAATCACGTTAAAATAACCTCATGCCCAACCTCACCATGTCCCAGCTCCGCGCCCAATTCCCCCGCCCCGGCAGCCTCACCTGGCTTGGTCTGCGCAGCGCCCGCAAAGGCGAGGTTATAAGCGTGTCTGAAACCCGCGCAGAGGTCGGGCTGGGCTTGGTTGGCGATCACCGCATAGAAGGCAAAACACCCAACCACGACAGCAAACGCCAAGTTACCTTGATTCAAGCAGAACACCTTCCCGTCATTATGGGCTTACTTGGTAGAGATTACGAACCGTTTGAATTAGCCGCGCTGTTACGGCGTAACTTGCTGGTGTCTGGCATCAACTTGCTGGCGCTCAAAGACCGGGAGTTTACGATTGGTGAGGTGCGGTTGGTGGGGTCAGGACCATGTGCGCCCTGCTCGAGGATGGAAGCTGCTCTCGGTCACGGCGGCTACAACGCCTTGCGCGGTCACGGTGGCATTACCGCAAGGGTTCTTACCGCTGGGGTGCTTCGGGTGGGAGATGTTGTGAACGGAGATGTTGAGGTTATGCAGCCCTTGCAGGTGACATGAGTAGCTCTATCGACCTCGAGCCACGTCACCGCAACCAAGCAATCACTATCTTGCAAGAACACGCAGCAGGTGCGTCCGTCTGGGTTTTTGGCTCGAGAACCACCGGGCGCGCCCGGCCCTTTTCTGACCTTGATTTAGTTGTGCAGGCAGATGCACCTTTATCGTTAACTCAACAAACTACTTTAGCAAATGCCTTTGAAGACTCCGACTTACCGTTTAAGGTGGACGTGCTGGATTGGCACATGCTCACACCTAAGTTTCAGCGAGTGATCATAGATCAGTGTGTGCATTTTTGGGGTGAGGAGGTTGGGCTCGAGCCTTCTCAACTTTAACTCCGCACATCCACCACCCGCCGCCCCAAAATCTCCCCACGCAAAATAGCCTCAACTGCCTCATCCAACTCGTCTAGCGATATTGTCTGGGTGATGGCGTCTAAGTTGGTGAGTTTCCAATCACTGGCTAATTTGTGCCAAATCTCAACGCGTTTAGCCATCGGGCATTCAGCGGAGTCAACGCCTACCAAACTCACGCCGCGCAAGATAAACGGGAATACCGTGAGGTCAAGTTCTGCACCGCCCACTAAGCCATAAGCTGCAACTGCGCCGCCATATTTTAAGGACTTGATGATGTTGGCAAGTGCCACGCCCCCCACGCCATCAACCGCTGCCGCCCAAGTGCCTTTGAGTAAGGGGCGTGAGCTAGCTTCTGAAAATGCATCTCTGCCCACAACTCGGCTTGCACCAAGTGAGTTGAGGAGGTCGTGAGCCGCTTGTTTGCCTGTACTGGCAACAACCTCAAAGCCTTGGGCGGCAAGTAGCGCCACGGCGATGCTCCCCACGCCACCACTTGCTCCGGTGACAACAACCTCACCTGCCTCAGCCTCAAGACCTTGGCTGATAAGTGCGTCTAGCGCGAGCGCAGCCGTAAATCCTGCTGTTCCTAGCACCATGCTCTCAAATAAACTCAGCCCAGCGGGTTTGGGCATGACCCAACTCGCTGGCACGCGGATGACCTCGGCAAAGCCGCCCGGCGTGTTCATGCCGAGGTCGTAACTCATGACGATGACCTCATCGCCAGCTTGGAATTTATCGCTGGTTGAGGTTTGTACAATCCCAGCCGCATCAATGCCGGGCGTGTGTGGATAAGTTTTGGTGACGCCCGGATTACCTGTAGCTGACAGCGCATCTTTGTAATTCAGTGAGGAGTAGTGAACGTCTATAGTGATGTTATCTTCAAACGTTGCCAAAGTGTCTTCTGAAATGTGCGTAACTTGGCGTGTTGTGGCGGTATCAGTATCTGTTTTGCTGACGCGGTAGGCACGAAACGTACTAGACATAGTGATGCTCCTTGAGAAGATGATGTTGGGGCTCGAGGTTACCATCACACTATAGCTATCAACATAGCAAACCTTGACGAGCCTTGGCGCAGCAACCCCACAAGCCACACAAAATCTTCACAGAGGTCACGTTATACTTTGCACACTGTGAACACACCATCACATCTGATTATAACGGCAGCTCTAAGGCGGCGCGCGCGCGCGTCCAAACCCCAGTTGCATGTTCCTTTGAGTGCCGTATTGTGGGGATCCGTTGCGCCGGACCTGCCGCTCACAATCATGTCGATTTTTGGGGGTCTCTACTACCGATTCATTGTTGGTAGACCCCTGCGGGAATCAATGGAATACATTTTTAATGACCTTTACTTTAATAATCCTTGGTGGATTGCTGCTCACAACACGTTACAAGCACCTTTTATACTTGCTACAGTGCTGATAATATTGTGGTCGTACCGCAACCAAGCTAGTCACAAATTGCGTCACTGGTTTTTTTGGTTTATGGCATCGTGCTCCCTACACAGTTTTATCGATATTCTTACGCACAATGACGACGGACCGTTACTTTTGTTTCCCTTTAACTGGCGCGTGCGTTTTGAAAGCCCTGTGAGTTATTGGGATAGAGACCATTACGCGGGCATATTTGGTATTTTTGAAAACACACTCTGCGTACTACTTCTCGTTTATTTGGTGTGGCCGCATTATCAACGCTGGCTGGCGCGGCGGCGGGAGAAAGCATCGTCAGCTGAGTCTTGAAGTGGGGCTAATGACCCCTAGCATATCTACCAATGAAAAAAGCGCACCTCAACAAATTTCCGAGGTGCGCTTTTTTGGGTTGAGGTTGGTTAGGCTCGAGCCAAAATCAATTCAGCTGTTGATATCTATAGCATTTACACATGATGTTGTTACAAGCGTCTCATGCTTTGCTCATGCGTGACTATGAAAGGGAGAGGGGGAGAAAGGGGGCAAGGGAGAGAGCTTAAAACAACTTGTGTGTATCAATGAATCGTGGCGTTGCTACATATTGATGTCATTAAATACAGAGTAAAACCCTACTTAACAACCAAATTCACCAACTTACCCGGCACCACAATTTCACGTTTAATATCACCATCTTGCAAGTATTTAGCAATGTTGGGTTCAGCTTTGGCAATGTCTAAGATGGCGTCTTTGCTGGCGTCTTTGGAAACTTCAATCTGCGCGCGCACTTTGCCGTTGACTTGGACGGCCATGGGGACGGTGGACTGCTCGAGCGCCCCTTCGTCATAGCTTGGCCATGCTTCCAAATGAACTGAGGTGTCATGTCCCAACCGTGACCACAGTTCTTCACTAATGTGCGGCGCAAACGGTGCAAGCAAGGTCACTAGCATCTTACAAGCATCCTGCCAGCTCGAGGTTGTTACGACCTGTGCGTTCTTCGCTTTGCTCATCACATTAACTAATGTCATCAACTCAGCAATGGCGGTATTAAACTGAAACGCGTCTAAGTCTTCGGTGACTTCTTTGATAGCTAAGTTCATCGCGCGGGTTAGGGTTTTGTCAGTATCTGGTTCAGATTTGCCTTCTTGCGCTGGCTCAACAATTAAACTCCAGGCTCGGCGCAAAAACCTCGAGACACCTTCAATGCCTTGCGAGTTCCACGGACCGCCTTCACTCCAGGGACCAATAAACATCAAATAGGTACGGACTGTATCTGCGCCGTATTCTGCGACTAAGTCGTCTGGATTGACAACATTCCCTCTGGACTTACTCATTTTTTCGTTGTCTTCACCCAAAATCATACCTTGATTGCGTAACTTAGTGAACGGCTCGTTAGTGGTTGTTAAGCCTAAGTCACGAATGACCTTGGTGAAAAAGCGTGCGTACAGCAAGTGCAAAATAGCGTGTTCTATGCCGCCTGTATAGAGGTTGACGGGTGTCCACTGCTGTGCCAAGGCACTGTCAAACGGGCCGTCTTCTTTATTGGGCGACAAATACCTAAACCAATACCACGACGAATCCATGAAAGTATCCATGGTGTCCGTTTCGCGTTTAGCAGGTCCGCCACAGGTTGGGCAGGTGCAGTTGATAAACGCTTCATGGGATTTTAAGGGAGATTCACCGGTGGGCAAAAACGCCACATCTTCTGGCAAAACGACAGGCAAGTTTTCTTCTTTCTCCGGTACAATCCCGCAGTCATCGCAATAAATCATGGGGATGGGCGTGCCCCAGTAACGCTGCCGCGAAATGAGCCAGTCGCGCAAGCGGTAGTTTACCCGCGCTTGCCCGGCATTATTTTCTTCTAACCAGCGAATAGCTGCATCAATCGCGGGGTTTTTACGGCCTTTTTGCTCGTTGCAGATAGCACCATCCAGCGGACCACTGTTAATCATGGTGCCGGAACCAGCATAAGCTTCGGTCATTATTTCAGGATCAAAGCTGATGCTTTCATCTTCGGGTTTCACAACGGGAATAATCTCTAAGTCAAACTTTTTGGCAAACTCAAAATCCCGCTGGTCGCCGTAAGGCACCGCCATAATGGCACCTGTGCCATAGCCCATCATCACGTAATCGGCAATCCAAATCGGAATCTTAGTATTGTTCACAGGGTTGATGGCATAACTGCCAATAAACTCGCCTGTTTTGTCTTTACCTTCCGCTTGGCGGTCAATTTCGCTCATACGGGAGGCTTGTTCGACGTAGGTATTAACAGCATCGCGTTTGTCATCTGCCGTTAATTTGGCAACGAGTGGATGCTCGGGGGCCAGCACCATAAACGTGGCACCCCACAGGGTATCCGGGCGGGTGGTGAAAATTTCAATGTCGTCACCTTGGTCGCTCTTAAAAACAACCTCAGCCCCTTCGCTGCGCCCAATCCAATTAGTTTGCATGAGCCGCACCCGCTCGGGCCAGTCGAGGCCGTCGAAGTCAAGCAACTCGTCAGCATAGTCGGTGATTTTGAAGTGCCACTGCGGCATGAGGCGGCGCTCAACCAGTGCGCCGGAACGTTCGCCGCGTCCGTCAATCACTTGTTCATTTGCCAAGACCGTTTGGTCAACCGGGTCCCAGTTCACTAGTGATTCTTTGCGGTAGGCAACGCCCTTTTTCACCATTTCAATAAAAA
>JBCCBI010000254.1:0-8276 GCA_039034155.1 Deinococcota bacterium
CAGTTTTCGTGACATGCGTTTAGCGGTTAAGGATGGGCGCTGCTGAGTTTGATACTTAGTGTGTTTCAACTTGGAGGTACTTAGCTTGTATTAAAGGCAGTTACAACGCAAATTCCTCATACTTTATTGATGTGCACACGACCATACTCATTAACCTTCTAAAAGTTGACCACCCAAAACAGATTAAAAAGCTTTTTATCGCCAATGTTGCGGTATTTAAGGTTGATTATGTCGTGTGAAATAGATACATAGTGAATAAAAAATAAACTGAAATTTAGTGACTTAGTTAAAGACTACTTACTTGGATCGAATTTATGTTGCGCTTACGTTCATCTCCTATTTCTTACTTACTCCTTAGCTTTTTGTTAGCGATGTTGCTACTTACCTTGGCTGTGGTGAATGCAACCTTTCGCCATACTGAGGATCTGCTTTTAAATCACGCGCAAGAGGTTATGCATTACCTTGTGGCTAGCCACATTGATAACACCCAGCGCTACCTCGAGCCTGTTGCAGCAACTGTTCGCCTAGGTCAAGGACTTATGCAAAATGGCTTGCTAGACGCAACTAACGATCAGGTTTTAAGCAACTACTTTCAGCAACAACTACGAACCCATGCCCAGATAAGCGGCATGTATCTAGGACGAGATGACGGCAGCTTTATCTTTGTAAGTCGTAGTCAAACAGACTTACAGCAAAAGCGCATTGTGACAGTGCCTACTCGAGTTGTTACTATCCAAGAACTCAATAGCGCAAGCATCCCTGAACGTGTTGAGGATGACTTCGACCCTCGCACACGCCCTTGGTATCGAGCTGCACAGCAGCAGTCAGATGTGGTGTGGACGGACCCCTACCAATTTTTTACGTCGCGTCAACCGGGTATTAGTGCAGCCATTGCAGTCACTAGTACTGAGGGTGAACGTCTGGGAATCTTAGGCGTAGATATTGAATTAGCAACCATTTCAGACTTTTTGGCAAACGTACCCCTTAGCCCTCATGGGCATGCGTTACTACAAACAGACGACGGTGACATTATTGCGTATCCACAGTACGAGCTAGCACAAGCACTTACTAATGAACAGCCGCTGCAGAACAATGGTCTGATGTCCATAACAGAACTAAATACATCACGCATTGATGCGTTACGTCAGCAAACACCTTTACTCACGTTACGCAGCGAAGACACCCCTGTCTTTGATACATTTGAAGTAGATCAACAGCAATTTTATGCGTTTGTTGATGCGTTTTTGCTTGGCTCACAAACGTGGCGCGTTGCCCTACATGCCCCTGAAGCTGACTTTCGTGGCGCAGTTCAAGCACGCTACCAAAAAGCGGTGATGGAAATTGTTGTTATTGCTCTGGGATTGTGTCTGCTAGCTATACTGGTTGGTAGCATGTTTGTGCGTCCTATCTATAGACTGCAGGAACACGCCACAACAGATCCTTTAACAGGTTTACTGAACCGACGCGAGTTTGAACGTTTGGGAAAGCTTCAACTCCGCAAACATCCTGGTAATTACGCACTCATGGTGTTTGACTTGGATGGGTTTAAGCCCATCAATGACCGTTGGGGCCACGCTGTTGGAGATGAAGTCTTGCGTACGATTGCCTACCGCGCCCAAGATGCCAAGCGTCTAGACGATCTTGTGGTGCGTTTAGGTGGTGATGAGTTTGGCATGCTTTTACACGTGCGTGCTGCGGACGCTGCAAAGGCTGCTAAACGTATCCGTGACATATTACAAAAGCCCATTCAAACCACAGTAGGAGAGCAGATAGTGGGGATTACTGCTGGGCTGGCGATTGCTAGAGTCGGCATTGATGATATCAATACACTCATCACCCAAGCAGATACCGCCTTAATAGGCGGTAAGCAACTTGCGAAAAATCAGTTGTATCAAGCGTGGTTTAACAAGTCGTTTAAGCGTATTACTTGAATCTAAAGCATCGGACGCTGTGCAAGATATGATTTTTTACCAAAGACTTCCTCGAGCTAGTCAGGGTCTTGGTTGATTGCACAGCGGATGCATTGATAACGTGTTGTACTGGTAAGACAAGGGAATATGTGTACCCCTTAACAGCTCAAAGCGCAACCTAGAATGGCTCTGGTATAACTGGTATCACATCTTTTAATCCTTAAAGATCCAACCTATTTAAACGGATTGTCCACATTGGAGGTAACGTTAGTGTACAAAATTGCTGTATTACCCGGAGACTTTATTGGCCCAGAGGTGATTGATGCCTCACTTGCTGTACTGGATGCGGTTGCAGCGCAAACAGGCTTATCGTTTGAATATGTTCGGCTACCGTTTGGAGGTAACGCCCTAGAATCTCATGGTAAGCCGCTACCAGACGAAACCTTGGCGGGCTTTGAAGGCTGTAATGCGGTGCTGATGGGAGCAGTTGGTGGCCCGGTAGGCGATCACCCGTGGAACCGTCAACCCAGAGAACTGCGGGTGGAGTCAGGTATTTTGGGCTTGCGTAAACATTTGGGTGTATTCAGCAACTTGCGCCCGGTGAAAGTATTTGAAGGCCTCGAACACCTGTCACCCCTGAAAGAAGAGGTGGCTCGAGGAACCGATATGCTCATCATCCGCGAACTTACCGGCGGAATCTACTTTGGTAAGCCTTCTGAGGTTAGCGCAGACCAAGGCTTATCCACCATGATTTACAGCCGTCATGAAGTTGAACGGATTGCTCGAGTGGCCTTTGAAGCAGCTCGGGTAAGCGGCGGCAAAGTCACCAGTGTAGACAAAGCTAACGTGCTAGACGTTTCCCAGTTTTGGCGAGATGTCGTCGTGGGCGTTCACGAGCAACACTATAGTGACGTGAGTCTCGAGCACCTTTATGTAGACAACGCTGCCATGCAACTAGCTAGCAATCCCAAACAGTTTGATATCGTTGTGACCAGTAACCTCTTCGGAGACATTCTTTCTGATCTGGCTGCCGTGATTCCCGGTTCACTAGGCGTACTACCATCGGCAAGTTTAGGTGGCAACATAGGGCTTTTTGAACCCGTTCACGGTAGTGCGCCAGATATTGCAGGCAAAGGCCTCGCCAATCCTGTGGGCACCATGCTATCCGTCGCCATGATGCTTCGTCATGGACTCGACGAGCACGATGCTGCAACTATGATTGAAGATGCTGTGCAAGCTGCGCTTAAAGATGACCCTACGGGGGATCTAGGTGGTAGTAGAGGAACCGAGGCATTTACTGAGGCTGTGATTGCAGCGTTGGCGGTGCCAGCTGTCTAAACCAAAACACATCATAATCAGCCTTTAGCTCGAGCAACCGTGTAGCCATGCGGTTGCTTTTGTGAGGAGATTTAGCTCGAGAATATAGCCTCAACTCAAGATGATGTCATCAAGTTTCTGCCAGCTCTTGATAGGCTTAAACTCTACTGCTGGCATCAAAACTACTAGCGTCAAAAATTAGACGCCAAAGAAAATGACATTGGTACAGTGGTGTTGTGACACGTAACATCTATGCCAGTGTTTCATGATGGCATGGATGTTATAGCTTAATGCCTTACCAGCCGTGTTTGAGTGCTTGTTGCAGCAAACTCTTCAAACTGATGCCGTCTAACTCCGTAAATTCTATGTCGGTTGTATTGAGATAACGCTCAATGTTAAACGGCATAGACACCCAGCTCGAGGTGACTAAGGTATACATCTCACCAGGTTCTGGGTCAATGTTGTTGGTATAGACAAAATCGCCGGTGCGCTCTTTGAGCATGGTGTAGGCGTTTTGGTTAGCGCGTTGTAAGATGCGCTCGAGCGTCTCACTATCAACGGTAGCTTGCATCAAGTTACTATCAAAGCGTAAAAATTCATCAAAGCGGTAACGGGGGAGGTCGCCTTCGGGCAAACCAGCCCCAAATGAAGTGTGGTTAAGCACGGTTACATCAACATCTAGCTCGGTGTTAATGGTTTCAATAGCCCAAGCAATGGCCTCTTGCACGGTAAAATCACGAGGTAAGGTGCCAATAGATTCTAAATCTTCCTCGGTAAGGGTGCTATTACGTACCTCTTGGATCATTTGCACCAAAGGTGCGGTGCGAATGCGCATAGCTTTGCGGGTGCCGGTATTAAAAAAAGCCGATTCGGGAATGCCGCCGTCCTCAGTTAAAGGGTCAATTAGGTAATCTTGGAAACTAATCCAGGACGCATCTTCAACAAAGGTCACGCGTACAAGATTGATTTTTTCAGCTTTGAAGCCGTTATGCAAATAGCTGCGCCCGCTTACATATTTGCGGAAATTGAGGTGATCGTGACCACCAACGACAAACAAGTGTTTGCGTTCACTGGGGAGTTGGGCCATCATAGCAACGTCGGCCATTACCCCAGCGTGACTGACGATGACGTTGTAGTCGCTACTTGCCACAAGCTTACGGTAGTTTTCACCAAACCAGGTTGCTGGGTCAGGGAAGGTGATGCGTTCGCGGAGGTCTTCAGGATAGGTAAAATCTTGGTTGGTCGCAACTGCAACCAAGGTCACGCGTTTACCCGCTGCGTCAAAACTGAGTGACGCTGGCGCAAGTTGCTCGCCGTCTACCAACAAATTACTGAGCACCGTGACCCCGCGCGATTGAGCTTCACGCAAAAAGTCGTGAGGGTCTAAAAAGTCAAACTCGTGATTGCCAATGTTATAGACAACGGGCGCACAAGCTTGTAGTTGTTCTAAAAAAAACCAGTCCACGCTGCCTTGGGTACGAGTGGTACACAAGTTGCCTTGCTCAAACAAATCGCCGTTGAGCAAAATATAAGCTTTAACGCCTTCATATTCACGAACTAATGTTTGCACCCTAGCCAGCACGCCCGGAAAATTATCGTAAGACGAGTGCAGATCGGCCATGTTGATGAAGATGAGGTCGGGCTCGAGCTTATTTGCTTGCAGGGTACTCACCCTTGTATCATAGCATTCCATTTGTGGGTAACGCATTAGAAATGCGTCCCTGAACTGCGATTATTAGGCTTAACTGCGAACTCAAAACGCCTCATCTTAGAGAAATAGCTCTACGTTGATGGCGTCTATAAACACGCTAGCTGAGGCTATCAAAGATGTGTTTGATACAAGTTTTTTTTGACAAGTGGTGATGTTAAGTATCTCCTATCTGGAAACCGCAGTTTTTAGATAGTGGTTAGCGGTTAAGGATGGGCGCTGCTGAGTTTGATAAATGCCACTTTTCAACTTGGAGGTACTTATGTATACAGATGTCTGAGAGCCTATTTTAAAAAGGTCAATGCTAGACATCACTTAGCTACATCAATCAACAGAGGCAACGTCCTACACAATCATCGAGGTCATTAATTGGATGATTATGAGCCTCACCAAGTGAGGGTTGTTTAGACAGCTTCTAAGGTGACGCTGAGTTAGTAAAGGTATGAACGGCTTGCTCGAGCGTCACCCAAGCTAAGGTGGCACATTTAACCCTAGCAGGCAATTTGGCAATCCCAGACAGCACTTTGAGGTCGCCGAGGCTATCTGCAGGCGGCTCACCGTGGATCATCGCTTTAAATTCTTTAGCTCGCTCAAGCGCGTCACTAAGAGATTTACCTTTCAGGGCATCAGTCATCATGGAGGCAGAAGATTGGCTGATGGCGCAACCTGCCCCCGTAAACCGAATGTCCGTAATAATGCCCTCTTCAATGAGCAAGAATAGTTCCAACTCATCGCCACACGATGGGTTGAGGCCTTCTTGGCGGATGCTGGCATGAAGCAACTCGCCCCGGTTGCGGGGGCGTTTGTAATGCTCGAGGATAAGTTCTTTGTAGAGGCTATCTAGCAGTGACATCCTTATAACTCCAGTTAAGCAAAGGCAGCAAAAAAGTCTCGAGTTTTGGTGAGGGCATTCACTAGAGCGTCCACATCAGCTTCAGTGTTGTAAAAATAAAAACTAGCCCGTGCTGTTGACTGCGCGCCAAGTGCTTCCATAAGGGGTTGCGCACAGTGGTGGCCAGCTCGCACAGCGATGCCCTCACCGTCGAGTGCGGTGGCGACATCGTGCGGATGAACGCCATCAATATTAAAGGTGACAATGCCGCCTCGGTCGTTGCCTTCGGGCCCGTACAAGGTGATGCCGTCTAGGTCGCGTAATTGCGTAAGGGCGTAGCGGGTGAGGGCTTGGTCATGCGCCCAAATAGCGTCCATGCCAACGTCATCTATATAATCTGCGGCAGCTGCCAACCCCACAGCCTCAGCAATGTTGGGTGTACCTGCCTCAAAGCGCATAGGGATGTCTGCATAGGTGCTGCTTTCAATGCTTACCTTGCGAATCATCTCGCCGCCTGCTAAAAAGGGTGGCATTTCCCGCAAAATCTCTGCTTTTGCCCAGAGGAGTCCAGCTCCGGTGGGGCCGCACATCTTGTGACCGGACAGCGCATAAAAGTCTGCACCTAGTGCTTGCACGTCCACCGGCATGTGGGGTGCAGCTTGGGCACCATCAACCAAAAGGAGTGCGCCCGCTGCGTGGGTGAGTTCCGCAATATCGGCAATGGGGTTAACGGCACCCAGCACGTTCGACATGTGCCAGGTGGCAACCAACTTGGTGCGGGGGCTAAGCAAACTTTGAAACTGCCCTAAGTCAAAACGGTGCTCTGGCGTGAGGTTAACGGCGCGAATCACTGCACCTGTAGCTTGAGCAATAAGTTGCCACGGCACCAAGTTACAGTGATGCTCGGCCACGCTCACAATGATTTCGTCGCCGGGTCCTAAGTTGGCACGTCCCCAACTGTTGGCAACAAGGTTGATAGCCTCAGTTGTGTTGCGCGTGAAGACAACTGACGCAGGGTCGGGTGCGTTAATGAACCGCGCTAGCCTGTGTCGGGCGGCTTCGTACATGTCGGTGGCTTCGGTGGAGAGAGTATGCACGCCCCGGTGAACGTTGGCGTGGTGATTGTAATAGTAGTCGTCCATCGCTTCAACAACTTGGCGCGGCCGTTGGGATGACGCGGCGTTATCTAGGTAAATGAGCGGTTTGCCCGCAATATCACGACGCAACACCGGAAAGTCTTGCCGAATGTGCTGAACGTCAATTGTTTTCATGGTTTTAAGTATAGCAAGTAGGCGGTGGGATTTGGGGGGCTGCTCGAGCCACAATTTAAGTTGTAGATATGAGCCTAAAATCCGTCATCATCTTTACTTCAGTAGTATCAGCTAAAGCAATGTGGCTGATGTTGACTGCGACAGTTCCACCTAATGCTGATACCTCTAACATCGGCAAAAAATGTTCAACACTCATGATGTGACAACATGTTGCAGGATTACGGCAAGAAAATATCACCAAAAAGACAAGCGAGCTTTTTGGCTCGCTTGTCTGTCAAACCGTTGTGTCTAAAAAATTAGCTCTTAAGCTTTGTGCCACACATCCCGCTGGGCAGCGGCAATTTGTAAGTCGCCAAGTTTATTGAGCAAACGTGCGCGTTGAGACTCACTGAGCCGCGAAAAATCTTTAGAAGACTCAATTTGTTTGGACAAGTCTTTTAAGCTCTTAAAATCGCTATTTGCATGATGACTGATGACGTCGAGCCACTCGCGGTAGGTAGGACCAGCGTTGTATTGCATAGTTAAGCCTCCTAATACCCTTTTCGGTTGATTCCTTTAAGAATTAACCCACATGGAAGGTGTAGAAACAATGACCGATTGTGATGAAAGCGGCATAAAGCCCGCAGGGATTTATAAAGTGGTCAATCAGAATCGGTAAAAAGGGTGGTTTTGAATTAACCTGAGTATAGCCGTATATAAGAGTTTTGTCAAGCTTTTCTGTCATTTTGTGTCAAAAAGTGCGTAAAAATCTCTAAAAGAAGGCTAAAAAATTAAAATATGGTTAAAAAGTGTGTCAAAATGGTTATTTGTTAAAAATTGCTGTGACGGGCTGTAAGCTTGTATGGTGCAATTTGCACACATATACCCAAAAGCTGCAAAACGTACTCGGCGAGTTGGTGTTTTGGCAACATCAGCCTGTTCATGGGTTGGCGTTGTTGGTGAATGTAGGCTGCGCACATTACCGGCTAAGCCATAAATCAAAGCCAGCAAGCTTCCGGGACCTACTGACTTCAAACTGCATCAAATTGTACAAACACCCAAGCGAACTTAGTTTTTAACAGCAAGTAACGAGATACTCTTAACACCAAATTGCTGGGTTGCGCCCTGCGCAGATTTGGACAAAAATTTGTACGCTGTGTTTTCTTGAACGCGCACAATCGTAAAACCAGCCTCCCGGATCATTGTCTGATAGACATCCTCTTGAGCAGCGCCGCCAATGCAAGCAGCCCACAGAGACG
>JBCCBI010000255.1:0-8264 GCA_039034155.1 Deinococcota bacterium
AGGTGGGTGCGCGCTTTGGATAACTCTGTATCTAATAACCATGTGCCCAAATACCAAATGCCTAAAGTTGCCATCGTGGGCCGGCCAAACGTGGGCAAGTCTAGCCTCTTTAACCGTCTGGTGGGCCGGCGTGAAGCCATTGTGGCGGATCAACCAGGCGTTACCAGGGACGTTAAAACTGCCACCGTTGAACACGATGAGCGGCGCTTTGAACTGCTGGATACCGGCGGCTTGTGGTCAGGTGACAGTTGGGAAAAAGCCATTAAACAACGGGTGGATGCGGCCATTCACGACACCGACCTCATCTTGTTTTGTGTGGACGGGCGGGAAAGCCCTACCGCTGCTGACTACGAAATTGCCGAGTGGCTTCGCACCGTCAGCGTGCCAGTAATGCTGATTGCCACCAAAATAGACGACGAACGCCACGAAGACACCAGCGAACTTTACGAGCACTATGGGCTTGGCTTTGACGCACCGTTTACTATTTCTGCAGCCCATGCTCGAGGCACCTTAGAACTACTCGCTGAAGTACTAGCTAAGCTACCCGAAGGTGATGATGAGGCAGATACGGAAGCCGTCAAAGTGGCCATTGTGGGACGTCCCAATGTGGGTAAGTCCAGTATGCTTAATGCGCTTGTAGGAGATGCTCGAGTCATTGTCGCTGATGAAGCTGGCACAACTAGGGACAGCGTTGACGTTAACTTTGAATTTGGCGGCCGGCCATTTGTATTAGTAGATACCGCTGGCATTCGCCGCAAACCCAGCGAAAATGTTGAGTATTATTCAAAACTACGCTCTGAACTTGCCATTGAACGTGCAGACGTTGCCATTCTGGTCATTGACCCGTTTGAACTCGGCGACCACGAACTGCGCATTGCCAACCTCGCCTATCATGCAGGTAAACCTGTTGTGGTAGCGCTCAACAAGTGGGATTTGGTGACAGATGAGGTCCTCCCTGACCTTCAACGCGACTTAGACTACAACCTGTTTCACTTACAAAACGCACCTAAAGTCACGACGAGCACCCTCACTGAGGAAGGCTTGTATGAGGTTCTTAGTGCAGCCATTCGCGTGTACGACAGAGCCAGAGTTCGGGTTGTCACCAGCGACCTCAACACCTGGTTAGGTATTTGGGCGGAGCGCCAAAAACCACCTAACTTCAAAGGCAAGCCGCTTAAACTTCTTTATGTGAGTCAGGTATCAGTTGCGCCACCCACGTTTCTAATTTTTGTGAATAACGAGCAGTTTGTGACTCGCCCTTACGAGCAGTACTTACTCAATCGCATCCGCGAAGATTTAGGATTTTCTGAAGTGCCTATTCGCCTTATCTTCAAGGCTCGAGACGGCAGTAAGCGCGTGCGGATATGATCTTGTTATCCACTTATTTTCAGGGTTACTGTCAAAGCTTTACAGATGAATTTGAGATAGTCTCGAGTCAACGCGTATCAGATGGCATTCACTAGCACCAACCAAGGCTGTTTGGCAAGAATTTCAACTGCTGATGCCATCAACTTACCAATGCTGCCAACATCAGGCATCTGTTAAACGTAAACCTGAGCATCAACCTCAACCACACCTAAATCTTGGAGGTGACAAACGATGACAATTTCTTCTGAGCATGACCTTAAAGGCATGGTGCACGTGAGTAATGTTGTCAAAGAAGCCCTTGCCGCCATGCAAGCAGCCATTCGCCCGGGTGTCTCGAGCCGTGAACTTGACGACCTCTGCGGACAGGTCTTTGCGCGTCATGGCGCTGTGTCAGCACCGTTCACAACCTACGGCGCGCCTGTGAATGCGTTTATATCTGTGAATGCCAGCATCGTCCACGGGCTGCCTACAGATGAACCACTTAAACCCGGTGATGTTGTCAGTTTAGACGTGACACCTTGTTTAGATGGCTACATCGCCGATGCCGCAAGAACCGTTGTGGTGCCGCCAGCCTCCGATCTTGCGCAACGGCTCGTTAACTGCGCTGAACGGGCCTTTTGGAAGTCGCTGAAGGTTGTGCGGGCGGGTAGACCGCTCAGTGGGATTGGCAAAGTTGTCTCGAGGGAAGTTGCCAAGCAAGGCTTCAGCGTGGTAGCAGGTTTGGCAGGCCACGGGGTCGGCAAAGCTATCCACGAAGAACCTGAGGTCTTGAATGTCTACCATCCGCGTTACAACCGACCGTTACGAGATAACTGGGTGCTCGCCATTGAACCTATGGTTGCAGCGGGCCGTGAGCAGATTGCGCCACAACCCGACGGTTGGACGATTAACACACAGGATGGTAGTTTGAGTGCACATTATGAAAACACGGTGATTGTGCAGCGGGGCCGGCCGCGGGTGCTTACGGCATAAAATTACAACACATGTTTACTAAAGGGATACCAGAACTTAGCCTATGAAAACTAGGATGAACATTTCCTTAGATGCTGACTTAGTGGCACGTATTGATGATATTTTGCATAGGAGTGAATCGCATGATGCGTTTTTCTATCAAGCGATCATTCGACTTATCAAACAGCGAGAACAAGAACTATATCAAGAACCAAACAAAAAACTACGTGATGCTCGAGGTCTCGAGCTCATAAACCAAGAAAGTGACTATCTCAACCGTGAAGCAGCTCTTAACATGTCACTTGTTAGCAGTTTATTTGAAGATCTATAAGCGCTGGACACTAAAAATCCCTGTACAAGCGTTCATGAGATAAACTGACCCATGCACCACTTTAGCGATGACGACGTGCGCCGTGCCCTTTCTTGGCAGGGTATCTTAACGGCTTTAGAAGAAGGCTTCCGGCATAAAACCAGCTTTCAGATTCCTGAACGGATTGTGCTCGAGCAAGACGGCAAGGTCTACCTCACCATGCCTTGCCTAGATGCGGACGGCTGGTTTGGCATCAAACAAGTCAGTATTATTCCAGATAACAGCACTCACAACTTGCCTACCGTGCAAGCTCACTACAGCCTCAGCAACCCGCAGGGAACGCCTGTTGTCTCTGCCAGTGCAACCCTACTTACCCAAATGCGCACCGCAGGCACATCCGCCTTGACAGCACGCTATTTAGCACCACAAGACGCTCGCACGCTACTCGTCATTGGCACTGGCTCATTGGCACCGTGGCAGGCTGAAGCTCACGCGCAGGTTCGTGATTACAGCCAAATTTTAGTTTGGGGACGCGATTCAGCTAAAACACAAGCTACTCGAGACGACATTTCTTCCCGTCTACCTCAAACAACTGTTGAGGCTGTTGACGCAACGCAAACTGCACTTGCAGAAGCTTGTAAGCAAGCCGATGTCATCAGCATTGCTACGACTGCCAAAACACCGATTGTACAAGCAGATTGGCTCACAGATGATAAGCCTCGTCACCTGGATTTAGTCGGCGCGTTTACACCTGAAATGGCTGAGGTGGATGCGGCTACCGTTAAACGCGCTGCCGTTTACATCGACGATCTAGCAGGCGCGCGCAGTGAAGCAGGCGACCTCATTCAAGCGTGTGAGGCTGATTGGTCGTTTGATGAGGTTGTTGCTGAGCTAGCCGAGCTTGTGCAAAAAAAGCCTCAGCAAAATCATCCACTTACCCTATTTAAGTCAGTGGGGTTAGCCCTCGAGGACCTGCAGACCGCCAAACTTCTAGTCAAATCTAGCTAATTTTGCCCTGTTGCTTTCAGTTTTAGGTAGTCCATCTCGTTATGATGGCATCACTCATGAAACCATCACCCTTTAACATACATAACCTTGCACAGATACGCCAACACGCGTATGAGTTTATTCGTAGTAAAACGGCGCTCGAGCCAAGCGTTGCCATCATCTTAGGTTCCGGTTTAGGCGGTTTAGCTGATGATATCGATATCGACACCGCCATCCATTATCAAGATATTCCCGGCTTTGCTAGCAGCAGCGCCCCCGGGCACGAAGGGCGGTTGTTATTAGGTCATCTGGCAGGTCAACCTGTTGTGGCTATGCAAGGTCGCGTGCATCTTTATGAAGGTATCCGCGCGAGCCAAGTTGCCTTTCCGGTACGGGTCATGCACGCCCTTGGTGCGAGTAGCTTGTTAGTCAGTAACGCCTGTGGCGGCATCAACCCAAACTTAAACGCAGGCGACCTTATGTTACAGCTCGATTATATTAACTTTTCTGGTGATGATGCTCTATCAGGGCCAAACGTAGACGAACTGGGGCCACGGTTTACGGTGATGTTTGAGTGTTACGATCCTGCCTACCTCGAGCTAGCTAGACGGGTCGCGCACGCAGAAGGCATCGACCTCAAAGAAGGTATTTACCTGGCGATTCGCGGACCGTCGTTTGCAACCCGAGCCGAGTTACACATGTTCAAAACTCTTGGCGCAGACGCGCTTGGTATGTCCACCGTCCACGAGGTTGCCGTCGCCCGCCATGAAGGGATGCGCGTGCTGGGTATTTCGTCTGTGACTGACGTTGCCCGCCCAGATGTAGCCGAGCACGCGAGCGGGCAGGACATTATTGATATGGCTAAACACATTGAGCCGCGTTTTCGGGCGCTGGTACGCGGCATTGTTGCAGAAATGCCAACTAGCTGATGGGTATTCTAAACATTCAAGCGCGTATGGAAGCTGCTTGTGCGCGTGCTGGTCGCGACCCTAGCGAGGTGACCTTAGTTGCCGTCACCAAAAGCCACAGCCCAACAGAGATTGATGCGGCTGTCTTGCAGCACGGTCAACGTATTTTGGCAGAAAACCGCATTCAGGAATGGCGTAGTAAAACTGAGGTTATTGCTGCGCAGTACTCGAATGTTGAATGGCATTTTATTGGCAACTTACAAACAAATAAAGTTAAATACTGCCGCCCGTTTGCGCTCATTCACTCGTTAAATTCACAAAAGTTAGCTGATAAGCTCGAGCAACAAGGCACAACCCACACTCACACCTTTCGAGTACTGGTCGAAGTAAACGTGGCTGGCGAAACCAGCAAACAAGGTGCTGACCTTGACAATGCACGCGAACTTGTAGACTATGCCCGCAACTTGCCCCACGTTGATGTCCTCGGCCTTATGACACTTGCACCCTACAGTGACGACCCTGAAAACGCCCGGCCTTATTTTCAGAAACTCCGCGCGTTGCGTGACGAGCTTGGTCTTGCAAAGCTTTCCATGGGCATGAGTGGCGACTTTGAGGTAGCAATTGAGGAAGGAGCTAATTACATTCGCGTTGGCTCAGCTTTATTTAAATAGATGTTCCGCGTCACAAGCTCAAAAAGCATCAGAAATAGTATCAGCGACAGAGAAACTTGCAAACGATTGGTAAATTTTCAAATCCTTCTATCGCGGACAGGATACATGGCATTATTTCAACCTATTTTGCAGATGATTTAATGAGATTTAGGGCGCTTCGTAGAAAAACAGTCCAACAAGTTGCTCATTTGCTCGCAGCTCGAGCATCTGCCCATCAATCACATAACTATCAGCAGCTTGCAGTGCGTCTAAAGTGGCAGCCTCGAGCTTACTAGCCACATCACTTATACAGCCCCGCCGGGTAATCGTCACATCGGCAATAAGTAGCTGCCCGTCTCGGTTCAAATAAGCTGCCCTAATTTGATTACACCCAGCAAACCCAGTGAGCATTCCCGTTACTCCCTCACGGCGAAATTCCAGGTAGGGCAAACTTGTTACCGGCACATCTAAAATAAGATTTTGATCCAGTTGCGGTAATTCCAAGATAAGCCAGCGACCCATGTCTAGGCGGATGTCATCCACAGATAGTGCAGTAGATGTCTGCTCTGGGCAGCGGCCATCTGCACGAATATCCACCACACTTTCCAGCAAAAACATGTCGGTGAGGTTACCTTCCATATTAATATCAGGCGTCACCTGGCCGCCGAGCACCACAAAAAGTGCTTCACCTGCGTCCTGAATAAGGTTAATGTAGCGTTGCTCGAGCACCAAATACGCTTCATCTGGAATGACCTCGTAGCGCTCGCCAGAGCAAGTCACAAAGAGGTTGGCGTCGACCATGTAGCTGAAGGTACCCGTCCAAATCTCTGGAACTTGTGCCCAGGCTGTCGCCAGTAAACTCAGCAAAAGGATGAACGTGCCACGTTGTAAGTAGCTATATGTTAATTGATAGTTTTTCATAGCTGCATTCTAGCGCTCAACGTTGAGTGTTCAATTCAGTTAACTTCAAGACGTTCTCATCAAATGAGGTTTTTACCTGCAAGCTTGTGAAAACTTTGTCAACTTGTACCCACAGCACTAGCTATACTTTGAGCAATTCAATGCGTATCAATAAGCTCAGCCAGACTTAAGCTGAGGCTATTGATACAGCGACTCAAGCATCGTTTGCAATCCGGAGGATATGCTGTGAAACTAAGCCCACTTGACCTCGAGCATCAAGAGTTTGCCCGTCACTGGCGCGGTTACGACCGTGAGCAGGTCAGTGAGTTTTTGGGTCATGCTGCCAGCACGCTCGAGCAAAGCTTGCGCGACAATCAGCAACTCCGCGACCGCATCAGCGAGCTTGAAACTGAGCTAGAAGCACGCGACACCGACCTTGCCAAACAACAGCGCGACGCGGAAGAAACCTGTGAACGGTTACAGCAAGACGTTGACAAACGCGATGAGCGCATTGCGTCCTTGCAAGCTAGCGAGCAAGAACTGCGGCAGGCGATTGTAGCTGCCCAGCGCCTTAGCAATGACATCAAAGCCAATGCAACCAAAGAAGCTGAGCTGATTGTCCAGCGCGCCAAAGATGAAGCTGAACAGTTACGTCAGCAAAACGTCCAGGCCAAGCGCCTAGCCCAAGCTGAACTCGCCCGTGTCGAGCATCAGGTGGATTTGTTCAAAGAGCAGTTTAGAGGGCTTTTGCGGGCCTACGAGCGCAGTTTGGACAAAAAAGCAAAAGTGACGCCGCCGGTGCAACCTCAACCTTCAGTTGAAGCCGCTGACTGACACCATCATTAACCCCTCGTACGTAGTACAACTATCGCGCTTGGGTCTTGGTTGAATGTGTGTCACGAAAGTTTAGAACTGATGCCATCAGTGTTGATAGCAAATCCTTTTGAAACGCACCCTGACCAGAGCATCAGCAAATTTATATAAGCGGTTTAGCCATGCATACAGATGGTCTTCTGACTTTGGTACGTTGAGCTCTGACGTGAGACGTTAAACTTAGAATATCAACAGCATTACGACATCATAATGTACGCACAGCAGCTAAAATCTCCCTTTCCCCCTTGCTCCCCTTCCCCTATCAATCCACCGCCAGCTCGAGCAACACATGCGCCGTCACATCATCCAATATTAGGTGACGTATGTACCCACCTTGCAAGGCCGCATGAAGCCCGCGCACTTTCCCCTCACCAGAGACCACACACAAACTATGACGTGCTTGTTTAAAGAGGTTAAGGTCGGGGCCGCTCGAGCGGGTATTGACCTCAATATCTGCATACGTCCCATCTTCCCGAAAAAATACGGTAGCAATATCACCCACCACACCTTGAGCCGCTAAGCCTTGCCAGTCGGTATCTTCTAGATATTCACTGCTGTACACCTTACTTGGCACCCCCGCACTAACTGCACCAATGCTAAACAAAAGCGTGTCAGCGTCATCTTGTAAGCAGGTCACGCGCTGTAAACTGCGCTCGCGCCACAGGGCTGCCTTAGTTTCAGGGTAATCAAAAAAGGTTGGTACAGGTAGCAAGTGCGCCCTAGCCGCGTAGTTATTGGCAAAACGCACCATGATTTCGCTGGCGTAAGTGTTGGAGATGTTATGGGTGTTACCAGAGCCATTAAGTTGCACAATGTCCAGCGAACTGCACGCACGCGGCACGAGGTGATTGCTGATGGCACTTAAGGTTGTACCCCAAGCAAGCCCTAAAATTTGTGTCTCTTCAATAAACGTGTTGAGGTAGCGCGCGCCAACCTTGGCCACCAAATCAAGCCGTTCACGGGGGTCAAAGTGAGCAGGTGTGTGTACAACTTGCACGCTGGCAAGTTCAAAGCGAGTTTGAATGTCGTGCTCGAGCCCCAGCTTGTGTACGTTAGGGTCGTGAATTTTAATCTCAATTAAGCCTTTGTCTTTGGCAAAACTTAGTAACCTTGAGACTTTCGGGCGCGACAAACCCAAAACCTGCGCAATCTCTGGCGTGGTGAGGTCTTGGTAGTAGTACATTTTGGCAACCCGCAGAGCGTCGCGGATGAGCACGTCTTGCTCGAGCATTGCACCAGACCTTCCTTTTTAAAGCTCGTGTCAAGCTGAACAAGCTTGATTAACAATCAGGTTACGTTTGAGGGTATCTTTTCGTG
>JBCCBI010000256.1:0-8247 GCA_039034155.1 Deinococcota bacterium
ACATAGCAACACCACGACCCAATGATACAGACGTGTTAGCTGCTGAAATCCCCCTGTCACCCCTTCTCCCTTTCTAGAACGCAACATCACCTGTTAGGTAGCTGTAACAGCATCTTGTGAAACTGCTAACAATAGACACATCCATAAGCCTCACTGAGTCACTTAAAGATGCCTTGACAAGGTGTGGTTATCCTCAAGTACATAACTCCCAATATAATTCAATAGACCTAGATTCCAACACAAACGCCCTCAGCTACACTAGGCAGAGAAGTTTGACGTAAACTTGTGTGGAGTTCAAGCTGGATCAGCAATTTATCACCTTATTTGATAAGTTAATTTTACCTTCATAAATGATGCTAGATTTTCATAATTTACACAAAAATCTCATAATAGTCTGTGGACAAGTCTGTGGACAAGGTGTGGACAAGGTGTGGACAAGGTGTGGATAAGCCCGAAGTTATCCACATTGTTTACTAGCCTGTGGATAGCTGTGGATAAGTACCCAGAGTTATCCACAGGAAAGCCTGAGTTATCCACATTGTTATCCACAGGCTACGCACGTCCTCTACGTATTTCCCGGCTGTTTTCCACAGTTTCCACAGACCCTACTATAAAGATTATGAATTCATTGAACCTTGAGAAAGCCCTTTCCACCCCAAGTTAAGAAAGAAGGTCAACATGAGAATCCATCTTCCTAAAAAGCATCTAGCAGATGTCTTAGGGCATATTGAGCGCATTGTGCCTGCTCGCAGTAGTACCCCCGGACTCAACCTGGTCCACATGGCACTAAGTACAGAAACGGATGTAAGTAGTCAGTGGCAAGTATCGTTTCAAGGTAGCAACATGGATATGGATATTGAAGCTGTCCTAAATGTCACGACGGAAGATGGTGCCTCCCCACTCAATGGCACACTCCATGTTGCGGTGCCTGCTCATATGTTTGGACAAATAGTCCGGGTATTACCGGGTGAACTGGTTGAGCTGGAATTTAGCGATCAAGAAGTCAAAATAAGTTCAGGTAGTTTTGCTACAAGCTTGCAACAAGCAGATGCTAGCGGCGTGCCTGAACTGCAGTTTCCTGAAACTTATGATGGATTAGTCTCAGCAGCAACCTTAACAGCAGCCCTTGGTCATGTGCGCTATGCAGCTGCTGTAGCTGAGTACCAAGCTATTTTTCGAGGTGTGAAACTAGAACTGCGCGACGGGCACAGCCGGGCGATTGCCACTGATGGCTTTCGGCTTGCCTACTATCACACAGAATCCAGCAGTGGGCTTTCGACCGACGCGGTTATTCCAGCCAAAGGCGTGGACGAAATTGGCAAGCTCCTAGGTGATGGTGACGTGAGGGTTCACTTAGCTGACAGCCAAGTGTCATTGGCAACAGGCCATTACCGCCTCAATGTCAAACTGATGGAAGGCACCTTTCCAGACTACGAACGAGTCATTCCTGCTGACTTTGTAGTGAGCATGACCGTAGACGGTAAACAACTTAGTGATACCGTGCGGCGGGTCGCGCTTATGGCCGACCAAAATGCCAACAACCGGGTAGATTTATTTTTGAACGATGGCACGTTGCAAATTACGGCAGAAGGCGGCTACGGTCGCTCGCAAGAAGCGCTGACCGTAGCCCAAGAAGGTAGCGAGTCACAGATTGCCCTTGCCTACAACGCGAACTACCTAGTTGACGCGCTTGCGCCCGTTAGTGGCGACATGCGGGTGTCATTTTCGGGAACAACCAGCCCTAGTTTGTTGAGCAGCTTGCAAGACCCAAGCTATTTGGCTATGGTTGTGCCGCTGCGAACAAGTTAAACTAGGTTGGCGACAGAATAGACCTCATAAGTTTGGGGTATGCATCCTGACTTTGTGAGTTGCTGTGATGTCATGAACTCATGACACAACTTACGGTATATCTAAGTGTTGTGTCATGTAGCAAACGTCACAAGTTGAAGACGCTTGCAGAAGACGACTATAAAGCAGTGGATGCTGTTATGAACAGCTAGTTTAGGCGTGACTTGAAATAAGTGAAACGAAGCTGATTTAGCTAATGTCAGCGCTGAGAAACACCTCAAAAGCACGTATCGTATTAACTTCAAAGTGATGTCACGATGTGATGGAAAGAACCATAAGCTGTGATGTGTGATCATCATCAAGCAAAATTAGGCATAAAAGATAGTGATAGAGGCAGATGATACGCTAAGGCATTTGATTTACTGGAGGTAAGTCATGACGACAATTGAGCAAATTAGTGCACTCGAAATTTTAGACTCGAGGGGCAACCCTACAGTCAGTGCCACAGTCTACTTGGAGAGCGGGGTGGCCGCGAGTGCTGCTGTGCCCTCGGGTGCGTCAACCGGTGTTCACGAAGCTGTTGAACTACGTGATGGTGGTGACCGCTACATGGGTAAAGGCGTACAAACGGCAGTAACTAACGTTAACGAGCGCATTGCGCCGGCCCTAGTTGGCATGGACGCCCTCGATCAGGTTGGCTTGGATGCGGTCATGTGCGAGTTAGACGGCAGCGACAACAAAGGTAACCTAGGTGCAAATGCTATTTTGGCTGTGTCTTTGGCGGCTGCACGGGCGAGCGCCCTCACCTTAGACATCCCGCTGTACCGCTACTTGGGTGGCAACAACGGTAAAACTCTACCTGTCCCGATGATGAACGTGATTAATGGTGGTGAGCACGCTGATAACAACGTTGACATGCAAGAGTTTATGCTGGCACCCATCGGGTTTGAAACCTTCAAAGAAGCCTTGCGTGCCGGTGTCGAAACCTTCCACAATCTCAAAAAGGTTTTAGCGGGGCGCGGTTACAACACGGCCGTTGGCGATGAAGGCGGCTTTGCGCCGGACTTAAAGTCTAATCAAGAGGCTATTGAGGTGTTGCTCGAGGCCATCGGCAACGCCGGCTATACAGCAGGCGAGCAAATTGCTATCGCCCTAGACCCAGCCTCAACCGAGTTTTACGAAGACGGCAAGTATCACCTTAAAGCTGAAGGTAAAGTGCTCAGTTCAGCTGAGATGGTGGCTTACTGGCAAAACTGGGTGGATAGTTATCCCATCATTTCCATTGAAGATGGCCTCGCCGAAGACGATTGGGAAGCCTGGGCTGACCTCACCAAAGCTGTGGGCGACCGTTGCCAGCTTGTGGGGGATGATCTATTTGTGACTAACACCAAGCGTTTGCAACGCGGCATTGACGAACACGTGGGTAATGCTATTTTGGTCAAAGTAAACCAAATTGGTAGCCTCTCTGAAGCCATGGACGCCATTGAACTGGCTAAAAGTGCGGGTTACCGCAACATGATTAGCCACCGTAGCGGCGAAACTGAAGATACTTTTATTGCTGACCTAGCCGTTGCCACTAATGCTGGGCAGATTAAAACGGGCTCAGCAAGCCGCAGTGACCGCTTAGCTAAGTATAACCGTTTGCTCACTATCGAAGCCCAACTAGGACCCCAAGCTGTTTATTTGGGACGTCAGGCGTTTGCTGGGTATAAGGCTTCGTGAAGCGTTTACGACGAACCAAGATTGTCGCCACCCTAGGGCCAGCTAGCGGCAACCCCGAGATGATCGAAAAGTTAATTCAAGCGGGGGTGAATGTCTTCCGCTTAAACTTTTCGCACGGGTCCCAAGACATGCACAAGGCCAACGTTGAGTTTATTCGCGAAACGAGTGACAAACTCAACCAACCTATTGCCATTTTGCAAGATTTGCAGGGGCCCAAAATTCGCACGGCTACCTTTGCTGAGGGCAAAGTGAAGCTCGAGGTTGGGCAAACCTTCTACCTTACCTGCGGTGACGACAGCCCAGGCGATGAAACCCGCGTAGGTGTCACCTACACTAATCTCTGTAACGATGTTGCTGAAGGTGATGCCCTACTGCTTGACGACGGCCGGCTAGCGCTCAAAGTTGTCACCGTACAAGACAGCACGATTCAAACAGTGGTGACCTTGGGCGGCGTACTGTCGAACAATAAAGGCATCAACATTCCCGATGCCGAGTTGAGTATTCCAGCACTTACCGACAAAGACGTGGAAGACTTGCGCTTTGGGGTCGAGCTAGACGTCGACTGGATTGCCATGAGTTTTGTGCGTAGCCGTGATGATATTTTGATTGCCCGCCATCACATGGCCCAAGCAGGTTCAACTGCCAAGTTAATGGCCAAAATTGAAAAACCAACTGCTGTTGAGCGCTTTGAAGAAGTGTTGCGCGAAGTTGATGGCATTATGGTGGCGCGTGGTGATCTCGGTGTAGAAATGGATCCTGAGCGCGTGCCGGTGATTCAAAAACGCCTCATTAACGCCTGTATTGAAGCGGGTAAACCGGTAGTGACAGCGACCCAGATGCTCGAGTCTATGATTAGTAGCCCTAGACCTACTCGGGCCGAAGCGAGCGACGTCGCCAACGCCATCTACGACGGTACAGACGCCGTTATGCTTTCTGCTGAAACTGCCGTGGGTGAATATCCTGTTGAAGCCGTCAAAATGATGGTTAACATTGCCCTTTCAGTTGAAGCAGATCCACAGTACCGCGAGGCCATCCGCCAGCGTTTCCCTAAACCAGACGAAACCATTGCTGACGCTGTCTCACTTGGTGCTTGCCAGATGGCCCACAGTTTAGCTGCGCCCATTATTGTTTGCTTTAGCGCCAGTGGGGCAACTGCACTTCGGGTATCGCGTAATCGCCCGGATGCATTGGTACTTACGGTTACACCTAATCGCCGTTCTTACCGACAATTAAGTGTGGCTTGGGGCGTTGTGACCCACCTCAGTGAAGAAATCTCTTCAGTTGAAGATATGGTTGATCACGCCAACAGCGCTATTCGGGTTATCGGCAGTCGTACTGGCGCACAAGCCACCGGTGAGCGCTATGTCATTACCGCAGGTGTACCTTTTGGGCGGCGCGGTTCAACGAATCTGATCCGTGTTGAACGAGCAATGTGAGATCTTAGTCGGGGTTCGTTTACTAAAAATAAGCAACAAATGAGCAGTAGTTAGACGCAATACTACATATCAATCACGGCACAATCACACCACCTCTCTAAGCTTTCTAATAGCAGAGAGGTGGTTAACTATATAGTAGGATGCTGCTAACAGCGATTTAGCTTGCGTTTAGAGCAACTTAAATGTGGCAAAATTCACTTAGTGGTAGTAAACACAAGTGTTGTCGGTATCAGGTTTCATGTAAATAGCAATTTCATGTGAATGGCAATATGTCTAGTGACGTTGGTGGCAAAATCATTGAGTGAGGTTAATGTTCGGAGAGGTACCTCACGAGTAGAAGTGAATACCAAATCTGCTAGAAGTATCGTGGTTTTGCAAGGGTCTACAATCTGATTATCAAATTTGGGACAACACGATGCTAGTACAATTATGTAGTTAAAAGTCGATTTTCGCGAACTAAAATTAGCTGGTATCTATGAGCTGCTATTTGGATGTTCATACTTAAGACTCCATGTAAATAGGAAGGGAGAACGTGTGTCGAAAAAAGTGTTGATGATTTTGTCTGAGTGGGGCTACTGGGGGGAAGAATTGGTCGGTCCCCTAGATGTCTTTGATGAAAAAGGCTATGAGGTGGAGTTTGCTACTGCAACCGGTAAGCGCGCTCATGCGCTGCCCCCAAGTATGGAAGAAGGCTACTTTGATCCGCCACTTAAAAAAGTAGTTACAGACGAATACTATGCTAAGCGCACGCGTGATGTGGATGCATCTAACCGCTTGGATAACCCTAAAGATTTGTCAGCTTGGTTTCCTGAGCGCCCGTATTTTAATGATGAAAACTTTGGGCACAAGCTAGAGGCTTACCACAACGCAAGGGACAAAGCTTGGGAAGATTTACAGGCGTATGACGCCCTTGTTATGCCTGGTGGTAGTGGACCCATTATCGATATGGCCAATAACCAACGCGTTCATGATGTTATTTTGGGCTTTTTGAGTCAAGACAAGCTTATTGTCGCGGAGTGCTATGCGGTAACGGCCTTGGCCTTTGCCCGTGAGTGGTCGGACCGCAAGAGTATTATTTGGGGTAAGCACGTAACTGGGCACGCGCTCGAGTACGACTACAAAGACGGCACGGGCTTCCTTAATACAGATGTGAACATTGGCCCGCCCCCGTATCCGCTCGAGTACATTCTGCGAGATGCCACCGGGCCCGACGGCAAGTATCATGGTGGTGTCGGACGTACCCTGTCCACGATTTTGGACTACCCTTTCTTAACAGCTCGTTCTACCCAAGATTCCCGCCTAGCAGGTGAACTTACGGTCAAAGTCCTTGAAGAGGGTCTGCGCCGTTACGGTTGGTAGTATGACAAAAACCTATCGTTTTGCCATTTTGGAGCAGTTTTTAGCTGATGGCATGACGCACATGTTTGGTAATCCTGGCACAGTTGAACAGGGTTTTTTGGATGCGCTGGACGCGTATCCAGACCTTAAGTATATTCTTACGTTACAAGAATCCGTGGCTGTAACCACAGCAGACGGTTACGCTCGGGCCACCCAGCGCCCAACTCTGGTGCAACTGCACAGCACACCGGGTGTGGGGAATGGCATTGGCGCGCTTTACCAAGCCATGCGCGGTCACGCACCTTTAGTGGTCATCGGTGGTGACGCAGGTGTGAAGTACATGGGTATGGACTCACAAATGGCGGGCGACTTGGTTGCGCTAGCTGAACCTGTCACCAAATGGTCAACTATGGTAGTTGATCCAGCGTCTACTTTGCGCGTCTTACGTAAAGCTATCAAAATAGCTACTACCCCGCCCATGGGCCCGGTGTACGTGTGTTTACCGCAGGACATCTTGGACGCGCCCATCGTAGAACCTGTACGCCCCACCTCATTTCCCTCAACCCAAGTTGTGCCAAGTGATGATGTTCTTAACGAGATGGCACAGACGTTACTCACTGCAAGTAAGCCCATAATTTTTACGGGTGATGGCGTGGCCTATTCCGGCGCACAAAACGCGCTCACCAAAGTAGCAGAACTGCTCGGTGCAGAAGTTTGGGAGGCAGATGCTGGCGAGGTCAATATGGCCTACGACCATCCGCTTTATCAAGGTATGACTGGGCATATGTTTGGGTCATCGAGCCTGCCAATTATGCAACGTGGTGACGTGAACTTGGTTGTAGGAACCTATATTTTGCCAGAGGTTTTCCCTGAGTTAGGTGATGTCTTTGCGGATGGCGCTAAAGTCATGCACATTGACCTAAACGCCTATGAGATTGCCAAAAATCATCCGGTAGATATCGGTGTGGTAGCAGATCCTAAGTTGACGTTGGAAAAGCTAGCTGAGGTGCTCGAGCAAACCATGAGTAGCGATTTCCGCAGCGCCGTAAGTAGCCGTACTACAGAACTAGCCAGTGCTAAAACGGCCAAGCATGAGGAGTTTGTAGCTCAAGATAACGCCAATCGCGACGCTGACCCACCGACCATGGCAGCATTTGCCAAAGCACTCGCCGAAAAACTACCTGACAACACTATTGTGTTTGACGAAGCCCTCACCAGTTCACCTGAATTTGTGCGCTACTGGACGCCTAAGCGCACGGGGCAATATTTTCTTACAAGGGGTGGCTCGTTAGGTGTAGGTATTCCCGGTGCCATTGGTGCCAAGCTAGCTAATCCAGATGCCACCGTAATTGGGCTCACGGGTGACGGCGGCTCCATGTACACCATTCAAGCCCTGTGGACGGCGGCGCGTCACAACATCGACGCTAAGTTTGTGATTTGTAACAACGCCTCGTACCGACTTTTACAACTCAACATCGAACAGTACTGGCAAGAACAAAACGTCACGCCGCATGACTATCCGCTGGCGTTTGACTTGTCTAGCCCACCCCTCAAGTTTGTGGATCTGGCAAGGGGTATGGGTGTTGCAGGCGTGCGGGTTGAGCATCCTTGGGAAATTGAGGGCGCAATTGCGCAGATGTTAACCCATCCGGGTCCATTTCTAGTCGATTTAGTTCTTGAAAGTGATACCCATCCCGAGCGCGTAGGCGCAACCTGCGGGCAGTAGATGACAGGTTGATGCCAGTGGAGATGTTGGCATCAGTGAAAGAAACTAATGGCTGTATAGCTAATGCCCGTGAAACCACATCAAAACCATCAACCACAAGCTTGATGTATCTAGTTAGGACTTACGCACGAGGTAAGGAAATGAAACGATAGGGAATGGATTACAGCAACCACCGTTTGGCATACTGCGAGTTTTTGCTGAGTAGTCAGCTGAACTATACGCAGACATATTTTGCTG
>JBCCBI010000257.1:0-8246 GCA_039034155.1 Deinococcota bacterium
AAAGAGGGTCGGTTCCTGCAGTATCTGTAGCCAAGTAGTGGCAACCACTACCGTCACCAACACAAGGTAGCCTGTATTCGGTAAATAAGTATTGCCCACCTTGATTAATGTGTCGTAGTGTATCAATACGTGCGGCACGCTCGTCTAGGTCGTCGGTGAGTTTGCTGTTAAGTCCTGTGGTTTGCATTGCTGCACGAAGGGCTCGAGTGCCTAGCACTGAACCGTCTCTATCTCTTACGTGCCCAAAGTTCCAAATGGATAAGTGAGGGTATTCGTTGGCAATGGTTTGTTCAAGAGTAGTGCCGTTGTCAGGTGTGCCCCAGTTTCCAGCAGTGGGAATCAAAGCTGCAAAACGGTCAGTAACAATGGCTGGAGCATTCCAGCTTTGAGCAGCACCGATAGAGTGACCTGTAATGTAGATGCGGGTGGGATCCACCTGACCATTATCAATAAGATCTTGAATAAGATCGTTGTAAATAAGCATTAAAAAGTCATTGGCCCAAGGTTGGTCAGGTTGATCGCGATCGGGGTAAGGGACAAGAGGGGCCAGTACGTAAGCTGGGTAGGCCTCACGTACGTGCGATTGCAACCAAGCTGTGGCGACAGGCCGGGTGATATCGAAGTGGTTTTCTGGATCATATTGTATATGTGGGTTTTCAAGTCTTCCAGCAGTAGCAGCAATACCTTCAGTAGTGCCGTGTAGTGCCAAAATAAGCGGATAGCTAGTATTCTCACGTAATTCTGGTGTGTAGAGATGATAGGTGAGTGTATAGTCGTCTCTAGTAACCCTGTGAGGTGTGAACAAAGCAGTGACATTATCTAAGGTTTGTTGTCTAAAGGTTGCTGTTAGTGTACAGGAACGTTGGGCATTGGCAATTTCAAACCCAAAGCCTTGCAAGTCACCCTCGCAACCCGTTACCGAAGCAATTTCATAGCCGCGGTCAGGTACAACATCAACCCGTACATCATTGCCTTGGTTGACTGTGACAGATGGGGGATAAATAAACCCATGGGTAGCTGCTAACGTGCTAATAACAACATCGTTAGAATCAGTAGGCGTACATTCACCAGGAGCTAAGCCATCTTGGCCATCTAACAAATTGACGGGTGTTTGGAAGTCTGTTTCCTGAAAGCCAATCTGTACATCAGCAATGCAGACAAGATGAGCTTGCACTGCTTCAGATACGTTGCGTTGACGGTCCCCAATGACGGCTAAACTCTGCAAATTACTAAGTTTACTTGCAGGTAGTTGGGTAGGTGTCAAATAGCGATCCTGAGCTGCGATAATACCGACATCAGGACTATCTTGGATTTCAGTAATATCTTGGGTGATGCGCCCATTAGGGTCGGTGACAGCTGCAAATGTAAAGTTGAAGCGGCTTAACAAAGATTCTTGGTCACGATTCGCACTGGAAGCGCTAGCAGGCATCATGAAACTGATATCAACAGTTTCGCGTTCACCAGGAGCTAAGCTACCAACCTGAAATCCGTAAGGTAGGAGCTTGTAATTGTCAAACGTGATTGCAGGATGATTAGCTATGTCGTTGGCAACAGTTGCTAGCTCGCTAGGTTTATACGCAACAAAGTTGGCGTGTGCGCTGCTTACGCTCACCTCTGCACCTGTTTGTTGCTGGGCATGAACTGGACGCGGCATAAATTTAGGATTTACCGTATCAGCACTGTAGATAATTCTTCCTGTTTGTGGGTCAGTACGGCGGGTGAGGTCAGCTCGAGCATTAAAGGCCACCTCTTGGCTAATGGCATTACCTACCAAATCTTGAAAAGTGTGCGTAGCTGAGAGGATTTGCGGATCACGAACAAACCCCATCAGTGTGAGGTTGCTAAGTGTATCAGCAGAGACATTTTGAACCTGGACGCGGCGGCGTAAAAACATACGTTGGTGAGTACGATCATAGATAAGTCCACCATCACCAAGTGTAAATCTAAGTTGATTTGCAACAATAAACTGATCCGGGGCTTGGGGTGTAACTACGGTATCACCTACTGAGATATCACCAATACCTATAAAGCGATTGTCAACAGGGTCGGGACGTACTGGGGAAGATGGCTGGCTACACGCAACAAGTAGACATAGCAACAGACAACCAAACGCTTTTAAGGCTACACGCAATTCCATCACGAGTGCTCCTTCATTTGAGTGGATAGAAGATCACTTGGGTTTTGACTAGGAGCTACTTGAACTCCATGTAATTATGCGTTCAGTATGCCTAGGTATTACTGAATTGAAGCTGAATGAGGGATTTGCATAAGATGGTATACGCTGGGGTATTCACCTAGCCAGCACATTCAGGTAATCTAGAGTTTATGTTGGACCTTAAAACAATCCGCGACAACCACGAGCGCGTGCGCAGCGCTATCCGTCAAAAACAATTAGGTGATGCTGCCAGCAAGCTGGACGAGCTTTTACTTCTTGATGAAGAAAATCGCCTCTTGCGAAGTGATTTAGAAAGCAAGCAAGCTGAACGCAACGCCAGTAGTAAACGCATTGGCGAACTCAAGCGCAAAGGTGAAAATGCTGATGAGTTGATTCGCAGCATGGGGCAATTGAGTGATGAGGTGAAGCGGCTCGAGGAACGCGCGCGCACCCTCACTGAGCGTATGGATCAGTTGATTCTGGAAATCCCCAACCCACCTCATGAAAGCGTCCCCTATGGTGAAACCGAGCACGATAACGTCATCGTCTACGAACAGGGCGACAAACCCAGCTTTGCCTTTGCGGCAAAACCTCACTGGGACCTTGCCAGTGCGCGGGGCTGGATCGATCTAGAAGCAGGCGTGACCCTGACCGGCTCAGGCTTTCCGGTGTTTAAGGGTGTCGGTGCGCGTTTTTTGCGGGCACTGCGTAACTACCAACTGGATACACTTGGCGAAGCTGGCTACACCGAAGTTGCGCCACCGCTTATGGTGAACGAAGCAAGTGCGATTGGCACGGCCAATTTGCCCGACAAAGAAGGGCAAATGTATACCGTGAGTGATGGGTTTTACCTTATTCCTACCTCAGAAACGGCTATCACTAACTTGCACCGAGGCGAGATTTTGGATGAGGCCAGCTTGCCCATTTGCTACACGGCATACACGCCCTGCTTCCGGCGTGAGGCTGGGAGCTATGGCAAAGACGTACGGGGCATTAACCGGGTGCATCAGTTTGACAAAGCGGAGATTGTCCAGTTCGTGAAACCAGAAGAAAGTTACGACGTGCTAGAAACCATGACCAGCATGGTGGAAACTACGTTGGACGGCCTTGGCCTCCCGTATCGCCGTTTGCTGATGTGTACGGGCGACATGGGCTTTGCCCAAGCCAAAAAGTACGACATAGAGGTGTGGAGTGCCGGGCAAGAACGCTGGCTCGAGGTCAGTAGCATCAGCAACTTTGAGAGCTTTCAAGCGCGCCGTTTGCAGACACGGTTTCGACCCGGTGGCGCAGGTGGACGCGGCAAACCTGAGCTGGTGCACACCTTAAACGGCAGTCACTTCGGCATGGTGCGCCTTTATGCGGCAATTTTGGAAAACTTTCAGCAAGCAGATGGGACAGTGGCGTTGCCGGAAGTGTTACATGAGTACATGGGTAGGAGTGTGCTCGAGTAGCCTCAAAATAGTGACGAGTTAATATCACTACAGCATTTCTCAAAGGGCGTCACTTTTCGTAAAGGCGTACATGTTACTGACTGTGTATAGCTTAATTGATGCCACAGCAAAAGATAAAACATACGATGTGCTCGAGGTTGTATCTTTGACGTTCAGAATGTTCAACCTCAGCACATGTTTTACAACGTAGTTGCATATCCTTCCACAACCTTCTTCATAGTTTTTGCCGTTTGGACAATCGCTAGCTCGTCTACGGCAGCGTAGCCTAGGTTAAGCCCGCCAAAATCTAAAGGTGCGTGCGCGTAGTTACTCAGCGCACGTGCGTCAATACCTGCCTGCGCAAGTTGTGCTGATAGTTCGCGGTCATCCCAGTCATCTGGTAGACGGACACTAAGTTGCAAGCCTGTATCACTTACGAGGCGGCTTAATTCAGGTATTTGCTCAAGGGCGTTAATAAGTGCTTGACGGCGTTTGTCATAAACTTGGCGCATCTTGCGAATATGGCGAGTAAAGTGCCCGCCGTTGATAAAAAGCGCTAGCGTTTTCTGTGCGAGTAGTGGCGGTGAACGGTCAGCCAGACCGCGCGCACTCACAAACGCGCTGCTGAGTGCTGGTGGCAAGACCATGTACCCCAAGCGCAACCCCGGATATAACACCTTGCTAAGGGTGCCTGCATAAATAACCCGTTCTCGGCGTGCGTCCAAACTTTGTAAGGCTGCGAGGGGTTTGCCGGCATAGCGAAACTCGCTGTCGTAGTCGTCTTCAAAAAGCCACATGTTTGTGTCGTTGGCAGCCTCTAAAAACGCCAAGCGTCGTCCCAGGCTCATCGTCACACCAAGCGGGTATTGGTGCGAGGGTGTTAGGTAGGCAAGCCGAACAGGCGTGCTGGGTAGCTCGAGCCCTTCAGCATCTACTTTTCCTGGCACAAGCTTGGCACCGAGCGCCCGTAAAACTTCATGACCGCTCGTGTACCCTGGATTTTCCACCCAGACAGGATCGCCTACATCCAACAGTAACCGCGCTGTGAGGTCAATGGCTTGCTGCGTACCTGTGGTAATCACGATATTCTCTGGCTGGCAGCGCACGCCCCGCGCTACACGTAAGTGCTCGACAAGTGCCTCTCGCAATTCGGGTAAACCTGCACTGTTACCGTAACCCATGAGCTGATGTTGGTCAGGTTGAGCGATGAACTTAGCTGCTTGGTTAGCTAGGCGCATCCATAGCTTCCAAGGAAATAAGTCGAGGGCAGAAAGCCCTGCTTGAAACGCTAGTGGACGGCTTTCATCTTGCTGTTGGGCCAGCTTGCTGGCAGCTAATTGCTGCCCTCTACTTGAAAGTTGTGGCGTGATGGTGACGTCATCATCAGTATTATCAACATGAGTGTTTGTGATTTGTGACTGATGAAGCTCTGCGTGCGTAGTAGCCAGGACATCCACAGCGACGAAGGTGCCTGCGCCACGTTTGCTCTCCAAGTAGCCTTCTGCAAGGAGTTGGTCAAGGGCCTCGAGCACCGTATTGCGCGACACAGCTAAATGCTTTGCCAGCGCCCGCGAGGCGGGAATGCGTGCGCCTTGTCGCAACTGCCCCGTTAGTACCGCCGTTCTGACCTGATCGTAAAGTTGTTTGTAACGTGGTGTAGAAGCGGTAACGTCCAGCTCTAAACGTTGCCAAAAAAGATCAAAATGAGGGTCAGTAGGCATGACATCAGCATAGTGGCCTAGTACGTTTGCTCACAAGTGGTTCTTTGATAGGAACCACTTACGGTGTAGCGTAAGCTTGCGAGCCACTTTGTCATGACCTTGAGTCGTCATGTTGAGAGTGTCTGTCTCGAGCTTATGACATTGAGATCATTTGTGAGATCATCCGCTTGAAGTCCTCACACTCGAATCCTCAAGTTGAAGGCATCAATCTGGAAGACATCCTCTGCTTCTGCATCCTCAAGTTGAGGTTTTATGTTGAGGGTCTCACTGTTGGCGTCGCCAAGGAGTCATCACTATGCCCAAAGATTATGGAACGCTTGCCCCCAACCAAGTTCGACGCCGTGACCGTGTTATTGACGATGAGGCTTGGATTCACACCTTTTTAGAAACTGCTCCGGTGGGTATCTTGGCAACAAATGACGGGGAACAGCCGTTTATAAACAGCAATTTATTTGTGTTTGATGCTGCTGAGAATGCTATTTACACACATACAGCTCGAGTAGGACGCACGCGTAGCAACACAGACGCGGGTGAAGATGCTGGTATTCCCGCCTGTTTTCACATTATGCAGATGGGGCGAGTATTACCTGCAAGTAGGGCGCTCGAGTTCAGCATTGAATATGCTGGCGTAACTGCCTTTGGGCGCTTAACTATTGTGTCTGAGCCAGAGGAAACTCAACGCTGTTTGCAGCTCATCATGGACAAATACGCGCCGCACTTGCGCCCGGATCAGGACTACGAACCTGCTACGGCAGATGATCTTAAGCGCACGTCGGTTTACAAACTTGCCATTGACAGTTGGAGTGGCAAGCGCAAAGTGGTAGACGATGATTTTCCCGGTGCGTTTTATTACAGCGATGTTGTCAAGGTAGATGATGAGGGGATGATTCGCGCAGAGGTAGTAGCCTCAGAATAACTCTGTGTAACCGCAGTTGCTCAGCATTTGGCTTGGAAAAGTTGCGACGTAAAGCTAGGTGATGTTGCTAGCAAGATAAGTTTTGCTGGCAACCCCTTGACAACTTCAGAAGAAGTCTGTAAACTTAAATTCGTAATTACGAATGACGTCTTTACATGCTTTCGGCAGATAAGGTCAAATTATGGAATTAGAAAAGGAGTTGAGCATGATGATCCCGCTAGCTGACGAGCGGGAAAAAGTGATTGTAAATCTGGTACACACGTATAACGTGCTTTTGGATATCACGCAGAGTGTGCTCAAAGCGTTTAACATTAACGATCAGCACTACAATATTTTGAAGGTGCTCGAGTACAGTTATCCAAAGCCACTGTCTGTAGGAGAAATTAAAGACATGCTCGTTAACAAACGGGGTGATTTAACTCGGTTAATTGATAAGTTAACGGCAATGAAGCTCGTAGCTCGAGAGACCAACGCCACTAACCGCCGCGTTATTGATGTTGCTTTGAGTGAACACGGTAAGCAAACGCTTGCAAACATGGACGCTCAACTAGCAACACAGCGTACGCAGCAATATAACTTGTCAGAAGAGGAAGCAAAACAACTCAATACGTTGTTAGATCGTCTAAGAGGTTAACGCAAGCTATAGGTCAAACCATGTGTGAGGTTCATTTCAACCTCAATTTTTTTAGAGTTAAAACATGTAATTACGAATTTCGTAAAACCACATTTTAAGATGTGGTAGAGCGTCTTAAAACTCTTGTTCCTAAGGAGGAATTAACTATGCAAGTCAGTCAAAAGGTTTTTGGAATTATCATGAGTATTGCCGTGGGGCTAAGTATGTCGTTCTTTTTATCCTTTTTTATGTTAGTTGTTGGGGTCGGGTTTGTCGAGGGATTTGTGCTGTTGTGGTTACGCAGCTTTGTCACTGCGTTTGCTGTGTCCGTACCGGTTGCCCTTGTAACTATTCCCATGACTGAAAAAGTTGTACTGCGCGTGTTTAAGGTGGGTAAATCATGACTACATACACTAATTTATCTCAAACTCTACAAGAAACCGCCCCAAAACTTGGCGTACCACCTCAAGTTCAGCAAAAACAAGGTACAGGTGAAAGACTCATCGCTGTGATGGGCTGTACCGGCACACTAGGGTGTGAGCTTATGCAGCAACTAGTGACTGCACCGCACACCATAAGTGTACGTGGCGTGTTGCGGCGTGCAGGTAGCATCTATCCAGTGCCGCTACAAACTGCGCCCAAGCGCGTAAGTTACGTAACAGCTAAGCACAACTCTGTAGCAGAATTAAGTCGCGCGTTTGCTGGTGCTGACGCCTTGTTTTTACTTACAGGTACGTCACTCCAACAGGTTGAGGTTGAGACGTGCGCTGTTGAGGCTGCTCAGCGAGCAGGCGTGAGGCGTATTATCAAGCTGTCTGCACCGTTAATTGCTAAGGGTGTTTCTGTTGAGGTCGCCAGTTGGCACCGTCAGATTGAAGCAGCCATAGAAAGTACAGGGCTCGAGCACTGCTTTTTACGACCCTACGCGTTTATGCAAAACTGGCTCCGCAACACCCACAGCATTCGCTACTTTGGCAAAATTGTAGGGTCAGCAGGGAATGCTGCCCGCAACTATGTAGACGCACGCGATGTTGCTGCGGTTGCTGCCCAACTTTTGCTAAGTGAAGCTGCGCCTGTTCATAAAGCACTAACCCTTCAAGGACCTGAAGCCATTAACAATGAGGCTATAGCTGAACGGTTATCTAATGTGACAGGTGGATGTATTGACTACGAAAACCTCTCGTTTGAAGATCATTATGAATTGCTGGTGACAAGGGCAAACCTACCAGATTGGTTGGCGCGGCACATTGTCGAGCTCGAGGCGCTGGCAGTACATATTCCGGAAAGCTCGAGCGACAGTGTCACACAATGTCTGGCCAAGATGCTGGCCAATTCAGCGCCATAGCCCAGCGTGCGCGAGGCTTCATGGACGATGAGGCATCGGCCCGTTTTTGCGACGGACTGGACGATG
>JBCCBI010000258.1:0-8245 GCA_039034155.1 Deinococcota bacterium
CACCCCTGTCGCCACCCCTGTCGCCACCGCTCTGGCCACTGGCGTCGGCACTGGCGTCGGCACTGGCACCGTCGTCGCCGGTCAGAATCCGTTCGCGCGGCATCGGGCCGTTCCTTGGAGGGGTCGAAACGGCCTAAGGTACCAGACCTTGGCGAGCCCTTGGAACCGGAAACCCTTGGAACCGGAAACCCAAGCGCAAAGCCCCACACCGCCGCTAGGCGGGCTTGGCCCGCTGCTTGTTCGGCAGGGCGCGGTCGAGATCCTTGCGGTCCTGATCGACGTCGTAGAGGAACCCAAGCAGGTCCTCGTAAAAGTCCGGTGGCATAGGGTCGTCGTGGAATCCGCCCGGGATCGGGAAGAACACCTTGCGTGATCCGGGCGCCGCCCTCACCAGTCGGCGGCCCATCCGCAGCGGCACCACCGCGTCCTGCGTGCCGTGGGCGACAAACAGCGGCCCGTGGTAATTCGCGATCCGTTGGATCGACGGGAACCGGTTCTGCATGAACCACGCGACCGGGAACCAGGGCACCTCACGAAGAAGCCAAGCAAGAACTTAAAGAGGTCGTTGACTTCCTCAAAAACCCTCAAAAATACTTGCGCATTGGTGCTGAGATTCCCAAGGGGATGTTGTTAGTAGGACCGCCTGGGACAGGTAAAACTTTGCTCGCCAGAGCCGTTGCAGGTGAAGCTGGCGTGCCCTTCCTCACGGTAAGTGCCTCTGAATTTATGGAGATGTTCGTGGGTGTGGGTGCTAGCCGCGTACGCAACCTATTCGAAGAAGCTCGCAAGTCGTCGCCAGCTATTATCTTTATTGATGAGCTTGACTCCATCGGTAGGCGGCGCGGAGCAGGTATCGGCGGCGGTCACGATGAGCGCGAGCAAACCCTCAACCAGATTCTTTCTGAGATGGACGGCTTTGAAAAAGATACCTCGGTCATTATTATTGCCGCGACCAACCGACCCGATATTCTAGACCCAGCATTGTTACGTCCAGGGCGTTTTGACCGTCAGGTAACCATTGGCCTACCCACGCAGCGCGAACGCGAGCAAATTTTGCACGTGCACGTGCGCAACAAACCCATTGCAGATGATATTGACTTAGTTGAGCTTGCCAGTGCCACGCCCATGTTTTCCGGTGCTGACCTTGAAAACCTCACCAATGAAGCTGCTTTGGTGGCTGCCCGCACGAGCAAAAACATCATCTCTAAACAAGACTTTAACGAAGCCCTTGACCGCATTGTCTTAGGACTCAGACGTGGCAGCTTGGTTCCCAGTGAAGACGAGCGTAAGATTTTGGCCTACCACGAAGCAGGGCACGCTGTTGCCTTTGCAGCTCACGCCAACCTCGGTGAGATTCGCAAAGTGACCATTATGCCGCGTGGCGGCGCAGGCGGGTTCATGGCGCCACTTTCTAAAGAAGAAATGTTTTCTAACTTGGAGCGCTTCAAGCAGCAAATTATTGTTGCTTTTGGTGGACGCGTTGCTGAAAAACGCCTTACCGACACTATTTCTTCGGGTGCTGCCAATGACCTCAAGCAAGCAACCAGCCTTGCCAAACGCATGGTCCTCGACTTCGGTATGGGCGGCGAAGAGTACGTAGCTTGGGGTTCAGATGACGGCCCAGTCTTTTTAGGGGGCGAAATCAGTCGCCGTAAAGACTTTAGTGAAGAAACGGCCCGCGAGCTAGAAGAAGAAGTGACCCGCATTTTGCAAGAATCTTATCAGCAAACTGAAGCGCTGATTGACCGCCACTGGGTGGCTGTTGAGGGCATTTCGCTAGCGCTATTAAGACGTGAAACCCTAGATGGTAAAGCTATTCGCAATGCGTTTAACCGAACTCAAGAAGGTGCTAGCGCTGAAGAAATTGCCGATATGATTGACCGTGAAATGAACGAAGCTGAGCGTCTGCTCGAGGAAGCCTCGAGGCGGGCCGCTGCCGCTGCCGAAGAAACCAAACGCCGTGAAGCTGAACGCTACAGTAGCCCACCCATTGACCCCCGTCCAGAACCTTCGGGCTCGAGCAGCTGATCTAATGTTCAGGTAGTATCGCAACACCCAAAACGCGGCTAACCCCCGCGTTTTTTAGTGTCTGCTTTTAGTGTCTACAGGCACCCTAACGTAATCGTCAGTCAACCTATAAGATGAGGTATTAATCCTTCATAGCCGTGTTCTATAATGAGCAGCATAAGGAAAGATCTCAAGGCGTTCTTTCACTATATCGAGACGCTATTTGCATGCACTTGTAGATAGATTGATGTAGAAGATTGAGCCGTACAAACATCCTTTTCTGAGAACGCAACGCTACACCCAACTCTGAGGACGCTTTGCTCGTGATTTCAAAATCATCTCCTATACTCACGCCAGCATCACTATCTGACGATAGTGCTAAGCCCACCAACCGTGTCATTGACGGTAAATATCGTGTTCATGCTGAGCACAACTATGACGATCAGCGCACGCTGTTAGATGCCAAAACACCCGACGGCACGTGGGTCACCATCACTTGGTATGACTTATCTCTTGCCCAAGAAGATATGTTTGAGCGCTACCGCATTCTGCTTAAAGGTCTTAAACGCAAACGCTTGCTAGCTATTTATGATGTTGTCTCGAGGCCCGGCGCGCACTATGTTGTGTGGGAACGCCCTGATCCAACAACTAGCCAAGCTGTTGCAAGTTTGGACAAACTGGTAGGTGCGCGTTACGAAGCACTCACAGATATGCTTGCAGCGCATCATCGCAGTCTTGATGACGGGCTTTTAAGGCGTCACAAGCAGACAGGCGAACTTACCCTTTACGGTCTAGGCTGGCAAGCTGGCTACCCGCCTGAAACGGGTCATGTGCGGCGTTTACCGTGGTGGCAACGGAGTTGGCAGCAAGTTGCGCCTAACCTTGACTGGGCAGCTGCGCTTGCGCTAACGGGACTTGGGCTAGTGCTGCTCATGAGTGCCGTGCAACAGCAAGCACCTTGGGTTGTGATTCCTGAATTGCGGGGCCGTCAAGTCAATGAAGCTACCGCTGAGCTTTACGCGTTGGGCTTGCAAACGGTGCTCGAGGCTGTTCCTTCTACTGAACCAGCTGGCCAAGTTATTGAAGCGCGCCCACTCGCTGGCAATCAATTACGGGCTGGAAGAGACGTTACCTTGCGCTACGCGCTACCAGCTGAGCACTTATCACCCCAAACTGTGCCTGAACTGCGTGGGCTAAACCTTGACGACGCACGTGTAGCATTACAGGCGCAAGGGCTCGAGCTTGGGCGGTTGCTTGAAAGCCACGCCAACATTCAACCCAACACTATTATTTCGCAAGCTAGTGAGGGTCAAACCATGCTGCCACAAGGTAGTTCTGTAGACGTTTTGGTAAGCCTTGGACCAGCGCCTACGTTTACGGTGCTACCCGACCTGCGTGGTCTTTCAGAAGATGCCGCGAGGGCAGTTGTGCTGGCGGCAGGCATCGAAACACCACTCGTGATTGACCGTCAGCAAGCTAGTGTGGACGCAGGGACGGTGCTCGAGCAAAATCACAAACCGTTTATTCCGTTTAAGACAGATGCAACCGTGCGCTTGGTGGTGGCCTCCTCAGCAAGTGCAGTCATTGCCGAAGACGGGTTTGCCAACTTTATTGGCATGAGCGAAGCTGAGGCCGTTAACTTAGCGCGCAGTCAAGGACTCAACCCGGTGTTTAGCTACGTTGACCGGGCAGGTCTACCTACCGGGGTCATTTTCCAAACGCCAGAACCCAACAGCAATAGCACCAATAGCACCGTTGAACTCACCGTTAACGCACAACCTGAAGCTATTCCTATACCTGAGGTCGCCGCGAATTTCAGGCCGCTTACGCCGCGAACGTTTACCTATCGCTGGAATATTGAGGCAGGAATAGCCGCCCAAATTGCTGAAGTGCGCGCGAACACTCTAGATGGTGAAAGCATTATCCTCACTCGTGCCATGGTAGAAGGTGGGGATGTGGTTGAAGGTGATTGGACAACAGATATCGCCGGGCCTATTACTGTTTCGCTAACCCTCAATGGCTTTAGTTACGGGGAGCCTTTACGGCTCAATCCTTAGTGCAACTTAATCCTTAGCTTATGATGATTATTGCCCTTGCAAAATACATTCACTGACGCTTCAAAAGTCACCTGCTTAAGACAAGACTTGCCTCACTGATGCACCTTATTGATTGATGCCTTTACAACACTAATAGATGTACTCATCATGCAACTCGAGCCCTTAACTGCGTAAGGTCTATCAACCTCTCAACTTGATGTGATAGAGACATCTTCTGGAACTGCTATAAATGGTCATATCCATTGTGATAAGCTCAAACTCATGAACGTCACGCGACACGTGATTCTTCCCCCACCTGCCCTCAGCTAACCGCTGAGGATAGTGTCAATATGAATATAAACGTACACAACGTTTATGTGCGAAAGTTGTCTATTGCCTTTCCTCGTTCAACCTTATTGCTGCAAATTTTGGAAAGGCATCTTCATGACATCATCAAAACAAGCGCGTGTGTTGGATACGCGTTTGCAGTATATTGGCATGGCTCAAATTGCCACAGCAGCCCTACTTTGGGGCACTGTTGGCGTCGTTGTCGGCTTTCTTTATACAACCTCACCACTCAACGCTAGCCTCATCAGCTTTTACCGCATGAGCTTAGCTGTACCTGCTTTGTGCGCTGTACTTGGGTATCAGCGCCGTACCACTTATAGCTATCACGTAACTCGTAAGATACGCCTACATACACACCGACGTGACAGTCTGCTCACCTTGTTGATGGGGGTGATTCTAGCTCTCTACCAACTGTTCTATGTGATTGCCATTGATCACTTGGGGGTTGCCATTGCCACGCTTGTCACGTTGTGTAGTGGACCTGTTTTTGTCGCGCTTTTGTCGTGGCTTATTTTGCGCGAAAGACTTACCGGAAAAATTTTAGCTGCGCTAGGTCTAGCGCTAACGGCGACTGCCTTACTTAGTCAACCAAGTGGCGTTGTAACTAACCTAGGTCTTGGTCTGGTGTTTGCAACAAGTTCTGGCCTTGGCTACGCACTTGTGACTTTATCCGGACGACATTTAGCACAGCGCTACCCACCGCTCCAAACAACCACACTCATGGTGACTACTGCCAGCTTGACACTTCTCGTTCCTGCTTGGCGCAGCGGATTGACAGATATCAACTTGGCATACCACCATTGGTTACTGCTTGCTTATCTGGGCGCACTACCTACCGCAGCTGCCTACAGCTTATTTGTCACAGGGATGCGGCATGTGGCTACGACCTCAGCGAGTATCATCACCTTGCTCGAGCCACTCACCGCCACCGTCTTAGCGTGGCTTTTCTTAGCCGAGCGCCTGGCAGCAACATCTCTTGTAGCTGCGCTTTTGTTTGTGCTAGCACTAATATTGCTTGCAGCAGGTTAATTTTGGATGTAATTTCTTCCCTGTGACGTTCAAGCTCGAGGTTGCTATCAATGGATACACAACCAATGCACATACAGCGACCTCGAGCCATCCCCAAAATGACCAAGCTCTATCAGCCAACCTAATAGCAACACCACGACCCAGGGGTACACACATGTTAGCTGATGAAATCTCCCTTTCACCCCTTCCCCTCGCTTAACCGCACAACATTACTTGTCAGGTGGCTGTAACAGCATCTTGTAAGACTACTATAAGTGTCACCCAGCTACCATCTCAACAATTTTTATAGTTATATCTACCGTGCACGCACCAACCGTCAGCACAGTACGAGCCAAGTTATACTAACGCTGCCCTATGCGCATCGCTTATTTTACGGAAACGTTTTTACCCAAAATTGACGGTATTGTGACGCGGCTCACCCGCACACTCGAGCAACTTCATGAACTTGGTCATGAGGCACTTGTCTTTGCCCCTCACAATCCGCCGCCTAGCTACGCAGGGCACAGAATCGTAAACGTCCCAGGCATCGCCTTTCGTCCATGGTATCCGGAACTTATATTAGGTTTACCCAGACCACGTCTAGGACGAGAGTTAGATGACTTCTCGCCAGACGTTGTCCACGTGCTTAACCCAGTTATCTTGGGCATGTGGGGCACAGCCATTGCCAAACAGCGCAACTTGCCACTGCTCGCCAGTTTTCACACCGATTTACCACAGTACGTGGTGCACCTTAAACTTGGCTTTTTGCAGCCGCTTTCTCACACCTGGATTCGGGACGTTCACAACCAAGCCCACGTCAACTTGTGTACCTCGCAACCTATGGTGGATGCTGCCAAAAGCTTAGGTATTAAAAGGTTAAGGCTGTGGCCCAAAGCGGTGGATACCGTGCGCTATCATCCTAAATACCGCTCAGAAGAAATGCGCACAAGACTCACAGGGGGCAATCCCGACGCCAAACTAATGGTTTATGTTGGTAGGCTCTCACACGAAAAGCGGCTCGAGTGGCTCTTACCTGCTATTCGCAAGCTAGACGGCGTGAGGCTCGCGTTTGTGGGGTCTGGGCCAGCAGACGCTCACCTACAAAAACGCTTTGCAGGCACCAACACAACGTTTGTGGGCTATTTAAGTGGTGATGACCTCGCCGCTGCCTACGCCACTGCCGATGTGTTTGCCTTTCCGTCTGATACAGAAACCCTAGGCTTTGTAGCGATGGAGGCCATGGCCTCCGGTGTGCCCGTTGTCGCCGCCAATGCAGGCGGCATTCCAGATGTTGTTGAGGACGGCGTTAACGGCCTCTTATTTGAACCTGGCAACACCGACGAGTTAACGATAAAGCTCGAGCACCTCCTCTTCAACGACACCTTGCGCCAGCAGCTTGCTATCACCGCACGCGCCAGCACCGAAGCTTGGAGTTGGCGAGCTAGCACAGAAACCCTTGTGACCTATTACGAATGTGCTAGGCGCATCCACCACCGGTTTGACCCGCCGAGCGTGTTTTAATCTGCCTCGTCTTCGGGAGGGTTGAGTTGCTCTCAATGATGTTCTGTGAAAATACCCTCTCCGCAACACCTTACGGGACACTTTGCTGATAACGAGGTGTGTATAGTGGTGACAGCATGATACGCCCCTTAGACGCTGCCGACTACCCTGCGCTTATTGCCCTACTTGAAGCTGCTGACGCTGACCCTAGTTTACGTACGTTTGCGCCAGACAGCCGCACCGTAGACGAACTTGCTTTGGAACTTGGTGATGACAGCCCTGAACACGAGTCACTGGCGTTTGTACTCGAGCAAGACGGGCAACTCCTCGCCTACGTGAATCTGATGAGTGAAGACGGTGAGCACGTCATCGAGGGTCCGGTAATGACCCCTGACGCCCCAGCTGAGGCCGTCGTCAAGCTCGTTAAGCGCGTGCTAAGTTTTGCCCCGCAGCGTCACTACGAGTTTATAGATGCCTTTATAGACGAAGAAAATACACATGCCCAAGCTGTATTGCGCCAAGCTAAAATGCAAGCCTTTCGGACAACCTATCTTTATGAGCTCGAGCGCGACGGTCAAGCTACAGACCGCCCACGCCTCACGCATCAACCCGAGATTGACCTACAACTCATTCGCAAGCTCTCCACTGACCCAGACGAGACCCATCCATCTCGTTTGGATGTGAGCCGCTACCGTGAGCTTTACCGCGATACGACCGAAGACTGGCACGACCGCCTCACCTGGTCAGATGACGAGCTGATAAGTCACTTTGCTCAGGACAACATTCAACTTATTGTTGCGTACCAGCAGGGTGAGTTAGTGGGACATTTGGAGTTAGAGTTTATTTCGTCCAACCTTACAGACGATGTCACAGATGACGCCACAGGCAAACCTCAGCCCGAAGAAGCCGAAATTGCCTACTTTGGCGTGCTCCCGGCTGCGCGCGGACACAGTCTTGGTAAGCGCTTAGTTCAAGCTGGCATCGACCTAGCGTTTGAACACAACAGTGTGCAGATGATGATTGCCAGAGCACACGATGACGAACGTGCCGCCTGCAACGTGCTCGAGGCTCGAGGCTTTCACCTACGTCAATCGGTCGTTGGCTTTACTTGGGAACTGCGCAACTAAATAACTGTTACTGTACTGACTAACGGTGATATTTTTAGCAGCATTTTTATCTCAATCATTATTATTACAGTTATTTTACAGCATATTCAATGATTCCATATAGTTGCTATTTTGATGCGAGCTTAGGTTATCTCTAGTGAAATCTCCTCATCTCCCTTTCGTCCCACCTATCATCTGGCATAGCACCTCGTACACCTACTCGCGCAAGTCTCGGCGACG
>JBCCBI010000259.1:0-8161 GCA_039034155.1 Deinococcota bacterium
AGTGCATCCACTGATTCTTGCAACATACGTTTTTCGTTGCGCACAATCATTTCCGGTGCACCCTGCTGCATGAGTTTTTTAAGGCGGTTATTGCGGTTGATTAAGCGGCGGTAGAGGTCATTTAAGTCAGACGTTGCAAAGCGCCCACCTTCAACTTGCACCATGGGGCGCAGGGCTGGCGGCATAATGGGCACAACATCCAAAATCATCCAGCTAGGGTCGTTGCCTGAGGCGATGAAATTGCGGACAACCTCGAGCCGTTTTCTGGCTTTAGCACGTTTGTGTCTCGAGGGTGCGTCCATCTCCTCAACAAGCTCAGTTTCAAGTTTTTGTAGATCGAGTTTTTGTAGTAGCTCGCGGACTGCTTCAGCACCCATTTTGGCTTCAAAGTCATAAGATTCGATAATGCGCACTTGTCTGCGCACTAAATCAATTTCAATCCGCCCAGAAATATCTGCTTTGAGGCGCCCTTCATCAGCTAGTTCGTCACCTGGAATGACGCGGTCACCGTTAACGACAATCGGCTCATCTTCGTATTCATACACTTTAGCTTTTGACACAATAATGCTAGCAGGCTTGGCAATGTGCATGGTACCGTCTGCCTCAGCAAAAATTTCTTGGGCAGCGTCAATGGCACCAACTACCTTGTCGCCTTCACTAACCTCAGCACCATCGCTAACCAGCACGTGCATGGTTGGGTTGATGTCGTGCTCTTCGCGTCTGTCCCACTTAACTTGTAGGGTGAGTTCAGTACTGGGTCCGCGTTTTCGGCTTTGGACGTTAGTAATGCGTGCCGCTTTAGGTACAGCTAAACTGCCACCCTCAGCTACTTTGGCAAGTTCTGCACCTGCCTCAACAAACTCGCCTGGACCCGTTACAAGTTCCATACCTGCTGGAATGAAATGGCTCTCTACAATCTCTTCTTCATCTGGATCGCGCAAATTGAGGATGCCACCGTCATCACCAATGGGGAGTAACTCAACCATCCCTTCAGCACTTGCTGTAAGTGATATTGCCGTTGTGGCATCTGCTAGAGGCTGCCCTCCTTGATAACTTTCTTCTTCGATCCAACCCTTGGTGGGTACAGTAAGAGCTACATCACGTGATTCTTGGTAGTCAAAAATCACCTTGCGCGGGAAGCGGTACTGAGCAAGCCCAGCAAGCTTAGCTTTGACGCCTTTAGCAAGTTGTTGCCCCTGCTCAACGTAGTCACCATCTTTAACGACGGCATCTTCATTATTAGATACAGAATAGGTTTCTTGACGCCCGTTGCGCAGTTGGCGGTACTCTTCGTCGGTAAGCAGGTCGCCGGTAGCTAGCGCCCGCCCGTCTTTCATAGCGTTGAGCGGGTCGGTCACAATATATTTGGCGAAGTAGAGGACTTGCTCGAGCTGATTAGTTGACAGGTTTAAGAGCGCGCCAATTTTACTAGGAATGTCTTTGACGTACCAAATATGGGTAACTGGCGTGGCTAGTTCAATGTGCCCCATACGGTAACGGCGCACGGTTGATTTAGTAACTTCAACGCCGCAGCGTTCACAAATTTTACCTGCAAAGCGCTGCCCACGGTACTTACCACAGGCGCATTCATAGTCTTTTTCGGGTCCAAAAATACGTTCGTCAAAAAGCCCATCGCGTTCAGGTTTCAGGGTGCGGTAGTTAATGGTTTCAGGCTTGGTAACCTCACCATAACTCCAACTGCGAATTATATCAGGGCTCGCAATTTGGATTCTTACTTTACTAAAATCTCTCATTCACAGCCTTCCTGCGCGCTAGCGGCGTCCTGATTCATCAAAAATAGTGACAGGTTTATCAGTTTCATCAAGCAGTTGTACATCTAGTCCTAATGAGTGAAGCTCTTTAACCAAAACTTTGAACGACTCAGGGATAGTCGGTTCTAAGACGTCATCCCCTTTAACAATGGCCTCATAAGCAGCGTTGCGGCCATCCAGATCATCTGACTTAATGGTGAGCATCTCTTGTAAGGTGTAAGCAGCACCATGAGCTTGCAGAGCCCAACATTCCATCTCGCCCAGACGCTGACCCCCAAACTGCGCTTTACCACCGAGAGGTTGCTGGGTAATAAGCGAGTAAGGTCCGGTTGAGCGGGCGTGCATCTTGTCTTCCACCATGTGGTAGAGCTTCATCACATACATCACACCAACTACAATTGGTTGGTCGATGGCTTCACCGGTGCGTCCGTCGTAGAGCACACTTTTACCAGCCCTAGCTAGTTGCCGTCTGGCTTCATCTACTGGAAGTTCTGGGTCGATGGTGCCAACTTTACAGGCGCGCCTCACGACATCTGCCTCACGTTGGTCGATGCTGTAGTTGGCAGCGGTGTCTGCTTCGCGTTCATTACTAAAGGCATCTTCAAGCAGGTCTTTAATCTGCTCTTCTTTGGCACCGTCAAACACTGGGGTTACGTAGGACACGCCGTGACGGTAAGCAGCAAATCCTAAGTGCGTTTCTAAAATCTGCCCCAAGTTCATCCGCGACGGCACCCCCAAAGGGTTAAACACCAAGTCAACCGGTGTACCATCTGACAAGTGCGGCATGTCTTCAGGCGGTAAAATTTTAGCGACAACACCTTTGTTACCGTGGCGGTTAGCAAGCTTATCGCCTTCGATAAGGCGGCGCTTTTGGGCAATGTAAACCCGTACCATTTCTTGCACACCCGGGCGCAGTTCAACCCCGGGGTCACCCCGCTTAAAGCGCACAGTACGCAGAATAATACCGCTGTCACCGGGCGGGACTCGCAACGACGTATCTTTAACCTCACGGGCTTTTTCACCGAAGATGGACCGCAGGAGGCGCTCTTCTGGGGTCGGGTCTTTTTCACCCTTGAAACTAGTGTGACCTACCAAGATGTCACCCTGTTTGACCTCAGCACCGATGCGCACCACGCCGTCTTCATCGAGGTCACGTAGGGCAGCTTCGGAAAGTCCGGGAATATCCCTGGTAATTTTTTCAGGGCCAAGTTTGGTGTCGCGGGCTTCTTTTTCGTATTTTTCAATGTGAACGCTGGTGTAGTTATCGCCACGAACAAGGTTTTCAGAGATAACGATGGCATCCTCGAAGTTGTAACCGTCAAACGGCATAATGGCGATGAGCACGTTTTGCCCTAAAGCCAAACGCCCTTCTTCTGAGGCCGGCCCGTCAGCAATCACTTGCCCCAGAGCAACCTGCTCGCCAACCTCAACTAAGGGTCGTTGATCTAAGTTACTGTTTTGATTAGAGCGCTGGAAGCGGGTAAGCGTGTGTTCGTGCTCGAGCCCATCAGCATCCGTGACTGTAATACGCCGCGCATCTACGTAACTTATGGTGCCACCCGCTTCGGCTACAGCTACGGTTCCAGAATCTCTCGAGACACGCTCTTCAACCCCAGTTGCCACAAAGGGTGCGCGCGTTTTAATAAGCGGCACAGCTTGCGACTGCATGTTCGACCCCATCAGCGCACGGTTAGCATCGTCATGCTCTAAAAAGGGAATCAATGAGGTAGGCACCGAAATAATTTGCTTAGGTGACACATCCATAAAATCAACGTTTTCAGGGCGAGCGAGTTCTGGATCACCAAGTTTGCGGGCTACAACGCGTTCATTTTGAAAATTCCCAGCATCATCAAGTGGTGCGTTGGCTTGCGCAATAATGTACTTATCTTCTTCGTGAGCTGTCATGTAGACGACATCATCAGTCACTTGACCTTCTTCAACCCGGCGGTAAGGTGCTTCAATAAAGCCCAATTTATTAATGCGCGCATAGCTCGACAGTGAGGTAATGAGGCCGATATTGGCACCTTCTGGCGTTTCAATGGGACAAATACGCCCATAGTGTGTGCGGTGCACGTCACGGACATCAAACCCAGCTCGCTCGCGGGTAAGACCGCCCGGACCTAGCGCTGAAATACGCCGCTTGTGCCGCAATTCAGACAGAGGATTCACTTGATCCTTAAACTGGCTAAGCTGACTGCGCCCAAAAAACTCGCGCAGCGCGGCTACAATAGGGCGGTTGTTAACAAGCTTTTGAGGAGTTGCCGCGTCTGGATTACCTAGCAACATACGCTCGCGTACACCCCGCGCCATACGACCTAGACCCACCCGAATTTGGTCAGCGACCAGTTCACCTACGGTGCGAATGCGGCGGTTACCAAGGTGGTCAATATCATCTTCAGCGTAGCCGTCTTGACCTGCTTGCAACTGAATAAGGTACTGCATGGTCGGAATGAGGCCGTACTCAATAAAGTTACCGTCCTCAAAGCCAAGTAACGTGCCACCCTCATAGTCAAGGCCTAACTTGGTGTTCATTTTGTAGCGGCCAGCATCCCCTAGATCATAGCGACGTGGGTCAGCTAGCAAACTGTGTAAGTAGCCAATAGCTTTGTCAACCTTGGGAGGGTCGCCTGGACGTAGTACGGTGAAAAGGCGCAGTAAGGCTTCTTCCATAGACCCGCCTGAGACGGGGTCTTCCTCGAGCGTTGGTGTGACCATATCTTCATAGCCTGTAAACAACGCTCTTATGGCTTCATCGTTTAATCCTAAAACGCGCAGCATTAGGGTAAACGGAAACTTTTTCTTGTTGACCTTCATAAACAGCACATCGCTGTTGTCAAACTCGAGCTCAATCCACGGACCGCGTTTGGGCATAGGAATAATGCTTGCCATATAAGACTTATTAAATCCACGTGGCATGCTGGTGAAGTACACCCCAGGTGAGCGGTGAATTTGCGACACGATGACACGGTCCGCACCATTAATAACAAACGACCCATCTTCAGTCATGAGCGGCAAATCACCCAAGAATACTTGGTCTTCTTTAATAAGCCCGGTATCTTTATGGACAAGTTGTAACTTCGCAAATAACGACGAGTAATAGGTTAAATCTTTTTCACGACATTCTTCAGGAGTATATTCAGGAGCTTCGAGATTGTACTCTAAAAAGTCAAGCACCAAGCCTGTCTGACGTCCACGTTCAGTTTCATCAACGGGAAAGACTTCTTTAAACGCAGCGTGCAAACCAATATTTCTTCGTTCTGCAACGCTTGCATCGCGTTGTAAAAAGGTTTCGTAAGACTTTGTTTGAATGTTGGTCAGATCAGGAAGTTCAATAACCTCTTTGATCGTTCCAAATTTAACAATGTCGCGCATGCATACCCCTTTCATAACCTGCCCAATTACCAATAAATCTACTTATATAGTGTTTTTAAGCTATAAGTTACAAACTAACTGCCACATAGAGAATTAGCTATATGACTCAGTAACACCCATTCCTACATGCACAAATAAACCCTACAATGCACATTTAGTGACACACGTGCGTTGACAAGGTTGAATATAATTTTAAATACAAATTGTAATTTGCCCGATGCTACTTTTCCTAACGCTTGGAAACACGTACCATTCAGTGTTGATTGCATTGATACTAAAACACTATCGGCGATACGGTCTTACTCACATAGGAGTAATTCAGCCGTAAATACCGCTTTGAGTCGTGCATCTCTAGCATAAATCGACAATATTATCAGCTTTACCCCTCTGGTTGAGCACGTTAGAATGTGCTAGCATTCTTTTGTTGTTAAATACTCTCATACTTTTGAGTGTTCTGGTTTGAGTGGCCATTAAATTTAGACGGTAATTAGCAATTAACCGTAGAGTGTCTATGTGTGTTTGCACAGCTCTAGCATTGATGGCCACTCACCTGAAGATGAATAGACACACAATCATTTACAAGACACTCTAAGCTGAGCACAATTGTCCTAAATTGGGTAATTGTCTAAACAATAGCTGTATGGCCAATTACCCAACTAAACTTGTGTGACAGTGTAACTAGTCTGAGTTACGCAAGACTACCTACGGCGCACTAAGACTCAAATTAGTATTCTACTTCACGACATCAAAAGAAAGAGCAAGGCAGATAACACCTTGCTCTTGCATCCAACGGTGCAACACCTGTTAGCTTACTTCGACAGTTGCACCGGCTGCTTCGAGTTTACCTTTGATTTCGTCAGCTTCTTCTTTACTAACGTCTTCTTTGACGTTGCCACCTTCTTCAACGAGTGCTTTGGCTTCTTTAAGCCCTAAACTAGTGATGGCACGTACTTCTTTAATAACTTGAAGCTTCTTATCGCCAGCACTCTTAATTGTCACCGTGAATTCAGTTTTCTCTTCAGCAGCCGCAGCTTCGGGAGCAGCGCCACCAGCCATAGGCACACCACCCATAGGCATTGCCATAGCAGCTTCAACGCCCCATTTTTCTTTAAGGGCTTCCACTAGGTCAACGAGCTCGAGAACCGTTAGTCCACTAAGTTGTTCAATCATTGCGTCTTTATCGAATGCCATTATTCGGCCTCCTTAAGTTTTTCAGAGTAATTGTTGAGTACAGATACCAAGTTGCGTGGCGCACCTTCCAGTGTGCCAACGAGTTGTGTGAGTGGTGCTTGCAACACACCCAAGAGTTCAGCTTGGAGTTGATCTCTTGAGGGAAGCTTAGCGATGTTACTTAGTTGATCACCTGCGACGACTTTACCTTGAAGCATGCCTCCCTTAGCTACAGGGAGGTCTTTAGCATGATCTTTAGCATAGTCAGTTAATACTTTAGCGGGTTCAACAGGATCATCCCCCACTAAAACAAGTGCAGTTGGACCACTGAGCACATCTGTCAAGCTGTCAACGCTATCTTCTTTGAGAATCACGTTGATAAGTGTGTTTTTTGCAACCAATACACGCCCACCAGCAGCTCGAACTTGTTTGCGCAAGTCCGCAAATTCACCTGCTGATAATCCTTGGTAATCCACTAAAAAAAACGTTTTGCTGTCACCTGCGAGTAACTCGCGTAACTCAGCTAAAGACGTTTCGTTTCTAGGATTTGCCATTACGAGCCTTCCGTTGTGAGTCTTGTATAAGTGCTCGAGCAACCTGCTCGAGCCTACGTTTATAGTCTAATTGAGCTAGTTAAAAACTCTTTACCTTACAACCGCGAAGCGTAGCTTTACGCCTCGGCAGGATCTTTAAACTTGGCGAAGTCCCTGCTGTCCTTGACGCCAACAAGGTGCTTGTAGTTATGAGCTACGCACCGGGATGCTAACTTTTAGTGAGAAATCTTGAGATTAACGTGGTGTGCTAGTTATGACACTCAAGCCGCAACTTGAATGCTTGGACCCATCGTAGAGGTGATGTAAACATTGCGGATAAAAATCCCTTTAGATGAAGTCGGCTTAGCATTTTCAATAGCAGTACGAAGCGCTGACAGGTTGTCAGCAATTTGCCCGGCTGCAAAACTAGCTTTGCCAATAGGGGCATGTAAAGCGCCTGTTTTGTCATTGCGAAACTCAATTTGACCCGCTTTGAGGGCGCTCACCATATCTGCAATATTGGGGCCAACAGTTCCAGACTTTGGATTAGGAAGTAAACCCCTTGGGCCAAGGACGCGTCCCAGTTTACTGCCCACTAGTGCCATCATATCAGGTGTAGCAACAACAGTATCAAAATCAAACCAGCCTTCTAAGATTTTGGTTACCATGTCTTCACCACCTACAAAGTCAGCGCCAGCTTCTTGGGCAGCTTGCACATTGTCACCCTGAGTAATGGCCAACACACGTATAGTGCGACCCGTACCATGCGGCAAGGCAACAGTACCACGCACCGTTTGGTCAGATTTACGCGCGTCAATACCCAAACGGAAATGCGCTTCAATCGTTTCATCAAACCTAGCAGTTGCTAATTCTTTGACGAGGGAAGTAGCTTCTTCTAAGGAGTATGTTTTGCGCGCCTCAACCTTCTCGAGCAGGGCGCGGTAACGCTTGCCGTACTTAGGCATCTGCAGGCACCCCCTCAACTGTAATCCCCATTGAACGTGCTGAACCGGCAATGATTTTAGCAGCGGCAACTTCATCATTAGCATTTAGATCAGGCATTTTTGTTTTGCCAATGTCAATACACTGATCCCAGCTTAGGTTAGCTACTTTTTTGCTGTGAGGCTCAGGCGATCCTTTATCGACACCAGCGGCTTTTAAAATAAGATAACTAGCTGGCGGTGTACGCGTAACAAATGTAAACGAACGGTCAGCATAAATCGTAATTTCAACCGGAACAATAGCGCCTCTTTGTGACTCGGTAGCGGCATTGTACTCTTTTACAAAACCCATGATATTTGCGCCGTACTGACC
>JBCCBI010000260.1:0-8048 GCA_039034155.1 Deinococcota bacterium
CACGACTGGTAGAATTATGAACAACGATGCTAATAGAATGACTACCCAAACTACCTTTTTCATTACATATAGTTTAGCAAATGAATACTTACCAACGTCTTATCTGAGCGTTACTAACTTTGAATCATGACCGAATAAAGCTAATAGGCTGCTCTAAAAGCGACCTTACTACATCATTAGCAGCATCTACCTTGGCTAGCTCTCGAGCTCGCTGCTGCATCGCCTCCCGTTTACCCGACTCAAAAAATGCTTTGAGCTTCACGTTGAGCACGCTCACCGGGTCAATAACTAGCCCTACACCATTCTCAAGCAGATACATCGCGTTGGCTTCTTCTTGAATGGGATAAGGACTCACAATGCCAAACGGCAATCCCGCAGCCAGCGCTTCACTGGTGGTAAGCCCGCCGGGTTTCCCCACAAGAATGTCAGCGGCTGCCATGTAGGTTTGCATCTCAGTGGTAAAGCCAATCACCTTGGTGCTCACTAGGCCGCTGTAACCCGGTTTGTCATACTCTGCTACGCAAACTTTGGCAACATCAATTAAGTCGTCTGACCTTCCGCAGGCAATGACCGCTTGTAAGGGGTAGCGCAACTGTCCAAGGTAATAGAGCAGGTCGCGCAACACGGTATCATCTAAGCCTGAGGCCATTAGGAGCAATACGTCTTTACCGGGGTTAAGGTTGAGGTGCTTGCGGGCCTCAGCTTGTGTAGGCAAGCACTGATAATTGCGCCCAATAGGAATGCCTGTAATGGCAATGCGTTGCCGGCTCACGCCAGCGTGTTCCATGTGGGCGGCGATTTCTGGACTAGCTACAAAGTAGCGGCTCACGTTGCGCTGAAACCACAACCCATGTGCGCCGTAATCGGTAATCACCACAGCCTCTGGCGCAATGGGTGAACGTGATAAAGACAGCACCGCTGGTGGTACAAAATGGGTGTGCACAATGACATCTGGGCGAGTATCTCGAACTGCGCCGGGCAAGTGCCGGAGCATCATGCGGCTGAGTTGGGTCATGACTTTATCGCGGCGGGTTTGCTCTTCGGAGGGGTTGTCTAGCCGTTTGCCGAGCCAACTGACTAAGTCGGGCGCTTCGGAAACGAGCTCAAAATAACCATCTCGAAAAAGTTTGCGGGTGGCACGGTTGGTGGTTTCTAGCGCGTCAATATGCCGCACGACCAAGTGGCGTTCTAAAAACGCTTGCTCGAGCGCCTTCGCTGCCGCCACATGACCACCCCCCACTGACGCCGAGATGAGAGTGACACGTTCAATAGGCTTAGTCACAGCAGACTTTGTGATACCCACGTCCGTCACAAGGTTAGTCTAACAAGCATCTTTGTACTTGCCTGTCTTGATGGGTGGATTTGGCATTTTGTGGGGTTTATTCAACGTAGCCTCGAGCGCGCTAAATACATCCATTTTCTACACTTTCTGGCAGCACGTTAACTAGCCTACGGTTTTAACGGTCTAAATATAGGTAGCGTACATAATGTTGCATTTTGAAGATGCTTACTGCGCCTCGTGTCATCTTGATTGACTTTTTAGCCTTTGCTTTGAAGACATCAAGCTATTCATTTCAACAACATCACGCTTTATTTACAACACTTTGATACCTGCTGATGACATCATCTCTACCCGCTTCCCCCAAACTCATTGTTACTGATGGACTGTCTTTCAAAGATGCCAAGCAGCGTACGGTTATTTTGCGCGGTGTCAATCTAGGCGGTAACAGTAAATCTCCCCAAGGTCACGGCGGGCACATCCGCGAAGATTTTTTTAACCACCGTGATGTATCCTTTGTAGGCAAACCCGTTCCATTAGACGACGCAGATGTTCACTTTGCCCGCTTAAGGGCGTGGGGTGTGCGTTTATTGCGTTTGGTTATCACTTGGGAGGCGGTTGAGCACGCTGGCCCCGGTCAGTACGACACGGCGTTTTTGGAGTATCTACAAACGCTTGTTGCCAAAGCAGGTGACTACGGGCTCATGGTCATTGTTGACCCCCATCAGGATGTGTGGAGCCGTTTTAGCGGGGGTGATGGCGCACCAAGTTGGACGCTCGAGCTAGCTGGTTTCAACATGCAGAACTTCGCTGAGACGGGTGCTGCGACCGTCCAACAAACCCATCGAGGCACGTTTCCCAAGATGATCTGGCTCACCAACTACAGCAAACTGGCAACCGCCACCATGTTCACGCTGTTTTTTGCAGGGCGCAATTTTGCGCCGAAAACCCAAGTTAATGGGAAATCCCTTCAAGATGTCTTGCAAACGCACTACATCAATGCGTTTTGTCAAGTTGCAGAACGTCTCAAAACTATGCCGCATGTGCTTGGTTATGGCACGCTCAATGAGCCGTCGTCTGGTTACATTGGACTAGCGGATATTCACAAACGCGTGAACGCAGAGTTGCTGGTGGGTGCTATGCCAACTGCCTTTGAAGGGATGTATTTAGGGGCAGGTGTGGCACAATCTGTAGATCAATGGAAATTAGGGGTGTTGGGGCCGCACAAGCAGGGCAAGCAGGTGATGAATGCTGACGGTGTGTCGGCGTGGCTCGAGCCTCACCTCGACATTTGGCAACAACACGGCGTTTGGGAGCTTACGGAGGCTGGCCCCATGCTCCAGCAACCTGATTATTTTGCAAGCGTGAACGGTCACAAGGTGGACTTTTTCCGCGACTACTTTCGCCCGTTTGCCAACCGCTACGCCCACGCTATCCGCCAAATTGACCCGCACGCGCTTATCTTCGTGGAGGGTTTACCCGGTGAAGAAAGCATCCATTGGCTACCGGAAGATGCTCCCAACATCGTCCATGCACCCCATTGGTACGACGTCGCCACGCTCATCAGCAAGCGCTTTTGGCGTTGGCTCAGTTTTGATATTGAAACTAGCGGCATTGTTTTTGGCCCAGGGCGGGTTCGAGGGATGTTTGCGCGGCAAATTGCCAAAATACTGCGCGTGTCCAAAGAAGCCATGCTGGGCGCGCCCACGCTTGTTGGGGAGGTGGGCATTCCCTTTGACATGCACCCAAAAGCGTTCAAAGATGGCAACTTTGCGCCGCAAGTTCGTGCCATGAATGCCTCGCTTAGGAGCCTCGAGCGGCACATGGTCAGCTACACGCTGTGGAATTACAACCCAGACAATACTAACGCCCACGGCGATGACTGGAACGGCGAAGATTTGTCTATTTTTAGTCGTGACCAGCAAACGCAATCAGAATCTCTCAACTTCACTGAGCCACTCAATCCTGAACAGCTAACGCAAGAACACTTAGATGCTTTGAACGATGGCGGCAGGGCACTCGAGGCCGTCATTCGCCCGTATGCCTACAAAGTTACTGGCACACCCACGGGTATGGCGTTTTACCCCAAGCGCAAACTATTTCGTTTCCGGTTTCGCAGCGACCCTAACCCCACTCCAAACACACCCTGCGAGTTTTTTATACCCCGTTATCAGTACCCAAATGGTTTTAAGGTGATTGTCTCAGACGGAGACATTGAGATTTTTGAGGGCGCGCAAAAAGTGCTTTATTACCCTAGTTTGAACGAACGTGAGCACACGGTAGTGGTGTTACCCAAAGATGCAACAGTTAAAGATGGGGTAGGGTTTGAGATGGGTGAGCTCGAGCCCTAAGCTGCTAACCTCCCCTAAACTCCTAGCCCCCGCTAAACTCCCCTAAACTCCTAGCCCCTGCTAAACTCTAAGTATGGCAAGCGTTACAGCAACTAATTACATGGACGCAACCCCAGCTGCGGCGGTAAACCGCGCATTGCAGGTCACCGCATCACGGTTCAAAATATTGCCATCTGGCATGAGCGCATGGGCAAGACAGTTGATGAAATTAGTAACGAGTACGGGCTTACTCTGGCAGAGATTTATGCTGCGCTGAGTTATTACTTTGATAACCGGACGGATATTGACCACGGCATTCAGTAGCAAGAAGCATTAGTTAATGCGATGCGGACACAGCACCAATCACCACTAGCTCAAAAACTCACTGAACGCGTTGAGTGATATTCGGTTGAATTTCTGCAACAGATGAGGCCTTGACAACCTCATCTGTGTTGAGACAATGATCTTTGAAATGAGCTTAAACTGACGCCGTCACGTTCGCCGCAGCACTTTCAGTTAAGACAGCATTCCCTACAACCTCACCTGCTGCCAAAGCTTGCACAGCCTCACGGACTTCTTGTAACCACGCTTGTCGCTGCGCTTCATCAGAGGTTGCCACGCCATAAAACGCTTGATAGGTTGCATCTTCTATACCTGCAAACTTGAGCGTGCCATTCATCATGGTGCGGCGCGGGGCTTCTTGAGCGTCGAACGCCTCGTACATTTGTGTAGTTGAACCGTGCGTTTGAATGACCAGCGTTTTGTGATTTAGCAGTCCTTTGAGGCCCTCTGGCCCGTATTCAAACGCAAAACCGTAGCGAATGACTCTATCAACCCAGCCTTTGAGAATCGCCGGGCGATCCCACCACCACACGGGGTAGACAAACACCAGTGAATCTGCCCAGCGGATGGCGTCTTGCTCGGCGGCAACATCCTCAGGAACCTCGCTGCGTCCAAAGCTGGCAAAGTCGTCAGCATCTAACACGGGGTTAAAGTTCATGGCGTACAGGTCGTGTATGCGTACATCATGACCTTGCTCCGTGAGGGTTTGGGTAACTTCATCACGAATGGCAGCGTTGAAACTTGTGGAGCTTGGGTGGGCATAAACGACAAGTGTGTTCATGATTTTTCCTTTCGAGTAGGTGCCAGCCATCTGGTGTACCATTTAGTACAAAACGTAGATGCTGCTATCTGTCTAGGTATCTTTTTGTACTGTTAAGACGTTTGGACTGAGGCGACTGACATCACGTAGTTAGCAGAAGATTTGTAATTTCAGCCTTGATGAATGGTGCCTAGCTCAATACTGGATTTACATTGATGCCGCCGTCGATGTTGTACTCGCTGCCGGTAATCCACGCAGCATCATCTGAGGCCAGGAAGGTGACGAGTTTAGCGACAGCCTCTGGCGTGCCAAATTCTTTAAGGGGAATGCGTTGCTGCATGGCGCTGGCAAAGCCATTCATATCGTCTTCACTCATGCCAGTTTTACTGAAGATGGGTGTGTTCACCGGGCCGGGGTTGACGGCATTAACCCGAATTTTGCGACTAGCCAGTTCCGTGGCTGCGGTGCGGGTAAACGAGTTTAGCGCAGCTTTGGTGGCAGCGTAGACAGCCGTGTTGGGCATGCCTGTATAAGCATTGATAGACGACAAGTTGATGACGGACGCACCAGGGTTGAGTAGAGGCAGGAACTTCTCGAGCGTAAACACAGCACCCTTAAAGTTGATGTTCATTTGGTTGTCGTACGCGTCTTCGCTAATGTGACCGAGTGGCGTGGGTAAAAAGATGCCTGCATTGACAAACAGCACATCAACACTACCGTAATCTGCTTCGACTTGGGATACAAGCTTGTCTAAATCGCTCAAATTAGCTTGATCGGCGGTAATACCTTGTACACCCAAGTCACTGGCTGCACTAGCTACAGCATCAGCATTTCTACCGGTAATAATCACTTTGGCACCCTCGGCAACAAACTGTTGGGCAGTTGCGTAACCAATGCCGCTGTTACCACCTGTGACGACCGCAATTTTGCCTGCGAGTTTACCAGTTTGAGGAAGGTTTTGAGGGGCAACTTGAGTTGATTGTGACGCAAAATCTGACATACTACTCTCCTTTTGTACCAATCAGTACATATACGCTAAAAAATTTTAGTCCAATACGCTGAGGATGATGGGCAGGAGGTGCTCGAGCTCCCCAGAACAACAGCCACTTTTACTGCGAACTCGCAAGCCTTGTAACACCATGTTGAGATATCTTGCAAGCAAGTCAGGGTTTTTATCCGTATCTATTTCACCGCGGTCTTGTGCGCGGGCAATAGCTATTGCAAAAGCCGTTTCGGTCTCAGCATCAGCAGCTTGAATAAACGCGGCCACACTGTCGTCATGCGGTAACGTTTCGGTGATAGTGTTAACCATCATGCAGCCGCTGCCTGTTTCACTACGAATGATTGCAGTAAACGCACCACTTAAAGCCTCACGTAACCCGCTTTGGGCTTCGAGTGCAGCAATCATTTGGTGACTGTAAAGCTCGCGGTAACGCTTTAGCGCAGCCAAATACAAGTCGTGTTTGCTCCCAAAGGTGTTGTACAAACTTGGGCGGTTAATGCCCATAGCCTCGGTCAGGTCATCAAGCGACGTTGCTTCATAACCTTGCCGCCAAAACACGTTCATGGCGTTTTCCAGTGCAACTTGGGGATCAAACTTGAGCGGCCTAGCCACCATGCCTCCTTTCAAGCATCACTTTATTTGTTTTGTACTAGTTGGTATGTAACCTACCCTACGTGCACTCAAGCTAGGCAGCAAGACTCACCTGCAAAGGTTGGTAAACTTAGCTCATGGCCGAAGAAACAATTTTTAGCAAAATCATCCGCAAAGAAATTCCGGCGGAGATTCTCTATCAAGATGACTTGGTAACTGCGTTTACCGACATTAGTCCGCAAGCGCCCACGCATATTTTGATAATCCCCAACACGCTTATTCCAACTGCCAACGACGTAACTGAGGCTGATGAGTTGGCGCTAGGACGATTATTCACCGTGGCTGCTAAACTCGCTAAAGATGCTGGCATCGCTGAGGATGGTTATAGACTGATGGTCAATTGCAATGCCCACGGCGGACAAGAGGTGTATCACTTGCACATGCATTTACTCGGCGGTGAGCCGCTTGGGCCAATGCTTTGTAAGTAAACATCTTTGTAGGTAAATATCTGTGTCAATCCAACCGTCTGAGTAAACCAACGTCTGAGTAGACCAACGTCTGTGTAAGACTAGCTTTGTATCATTAGCTTTACACATTTGAGGTTTTTCTGATGCGTTTTTAGACGAGATATTGGGATGTCGTTGGTGAATTTAGATGCGCATCTTTTTGATTCAGCCTCAGACGAATGTCCCTCAACGGCTCGAGCATCATCCATCACCATCCCTAAGCACATCAACAGAAACGAGCATAAAATGTCACGCCGTTTTATAGGTCAAGGCAAAAATACTAGTTTTGTGTGTGCCAACTGCGGGCGCGATGTGCCGCCACTTGCCAACGGCAGCTACCGCAACCATTGCCCGTTTTGTTTGTACTCGCTCCATGTGGACATCAACCCTGGCGACCGAGCGAGTGACTGTGGCGGGCTTTTAGAACCCGTTGCTGTGGATTACAACGGTAAAAAAGGCTGGATTATTGTGAGTAGGTGCCAGACCTGTGGCATGGAAAAACGTAACAAAGCTGCACTAGATGACAGCAATCAACCGGATGACTTTGAGGTGATTCTCGAGCTATCTCGTCAATAATGCTGCAAGAAATAAGCTTGCCTCAAGCCCAGCTACGCATTACACTTAACTCGTTTCCACTGTATGTGTTAACAACCTCACTTAGTAAAGCCGTCCCACCTAGGAGGCTCCCGTATGTCTGACGCTGTTCAACCCAAAAGCATCCAGCCCAAAGACTTTATAAACAACCTGCTCATTTTGTTAACCGAAACCGTTGAAGGTGCGCCCAAGTTGCCGACGGCTTACCTAGACGCTAAAGCTAGTTTTTTTCATACCTTTCAGGACATCTCTGCTGAGCAAGCCTCCACGCCCGTAACTAGCGACGGCATGACCATTGCTGCTCATGTAGAACACAGCCGCTTTTACATGGAGGTGCTCTTGGGATATATGAACGGATGCACGGACAAAGTTGATTGGGACAAAAGTTGGCAACTCAAAACCGTCTCAGCAGATGACTGGCAGACCCTCAAAGCTGATTTTGAAACGGTGTACCAAAACATCAAAATACACGTTCAAAACGTAGAGACTTGGGGAGATATTGAGGTTGGTGACGCCATGGCGATTGTCGTTCACAGTGCGTATCACTTGGGGGCGGTGCGGCAGATGATGAAGCTGCTCAATGAACGAGATGATACAATAGTCAATATTAATAGTTAATAGGACGAAAAGTCCTGTTATATAG
>JBCCBI010000261.1:0-8019 GCA_039034155.1 Deinococcota bacterium
CGGCAAACAGGCAGGGCTAGTTACAACCTTAGGAATTTGTACAGGACTTTTTGTACACGCTGTTGTGTCCGCCTTAGGATTATCGGTGATTTTAGCGCGTTCTGCAGTAGTGTTTTCAAGCATAAAATGGTTGGGCGCACTTTATTTGATGTGGTTAGGTTTGCAATCACTCATGCAAGCAACATCACGCACACAGCACGCTGATATGGCTACATCAACAACTTCAGAAGACGCACCTAAAGAAGCTTGGCACGCGTTTGTTGAAGGTTTACTGAGCAATACTCTAAACCCCAAAGTAGCCATCTTTTACCTAGCGTTTTTACCCCAATTTATCTCTGGGCAAGGTCACGTGTTATCCCAATCTATCTTTTTAGCCAGTTTGCATTTCACCCTGACGATGCTCTGGTTATCACTTGTGGCACTACTTTTAACTTATTTACGCACCTTGCTAACCCACCCACGCAGTAAACGCATCATTGAGGGCATCACAGGAATGGTATTACTCGGCTTTGGGATTCGCTTGGCGCTCGAGCGAAGCTGACGTAACGCAAGTTAGCCCGAGGATTCTATTTAACCTGAGCTCGAGGTTTCTAAATTATCAAAAATACGTCTCTGACGCATGTCGTGATGTGATCATAGAAATCATTAGCCCTTAAAGTGAGTATCATTTAGGCTAAATAGACCGTTGTTGACGTGTTTCAAGACATCATTTTTTCGATAGTCCTACAAAATACGTCTCTGACGCACATTAACTCCGAACTCAGGTTATTTAGCTAGATGATTGTGTTGCTGGCGTCACTGCTGCTGTGCGCACACTTCCCCGTATACTCAGTAAGCCCACGCCAGCTAACACCAAGACAACACCTAACCACTGCAGTTCAGATGGCACCTCACGGAAGATGAGGTAACTCCAAAACACGGTTAGCAGTGGTTGTAGCAGAAGTATGACCGACGTTTCAAGCGAGGGCAAACGCGGCAGTGCAGTTGCAATCAACAACCAGCCAAGCGTTTGCGCGATGAGGGCTACACACATGAGCCAGAAGTGTGCTGGCCACTGAAACGCTAAACTAAATTGATCGTCAGTAAGCACAGCTAGCACCGTAATCATGACAAACGAGCCAAAGCTAGCATCTAACACAGGACCTACCGGCGAACTCGCACGTTTGCTAAGCGACCTAAAAAAGATGAGGTAAAGCGCGTATACCACAGCGTTAATGAGACTAAAAATTGTGCCCGTAACAGGTTGCTGCCCATAACTTTCAGGCCGTCCTAAACCGGAGCTTAATGCAACACCTACAAATACAATAGGAATAGTCAAAAACGCCAAATTGCTAGGACGTTCACGGTAAATAACCCATGCAAGTAAGCCCACAAACACAACCTGCGTGTTACCTAGTACCGTTGATAAACCCGCGCCAATCATGTCAATCGCATGATTCCACAGCGTAAAACTGATGCCGATAAGTAAACCCGCAGCCACCGTCAACATGCGCGTGCGCAGGCTGCGTGTCCCACGTTGTCCTGTAACAAACCACAACACAACTAATATCGGCAACGCATACGCCGTGCGAAAAAATGCAGCTGTGCTTGGGGAAACATCAGCAAGGCGTATAAAGATAGCTGAAAAGGAAATACACAGTGCACCTAAAACGGCTAAAAGACGGTTCATTAGTTCATGGTAACAGCCATGTCTTGGTTAAATGAGCTTGTGTCTGTCAAGATTGTCTTGATATTACTGGTAGCAAGCGTACTCACTCAGCCAGTTCACACTTGCCCAGTTCACACTTGCATTGATGCAATGCCTAGAGCTTAATCAAGCTAGCCAAGTCTTCCGATTCGTATTAAACTATTTGCCGAGGTAAACCTAAATACCTCCAAGTTGAAAGGTAATAGCTACTCAACTCAGCAGCGCCCATCCTTAACCGCTAAGCGCTATCTGAAAACTGCGGTTTCCAGATAGGAGGTATTTATGCCCGGTTTTTTTGAGAAACTTCACGCGCGTATTGAAATAACCAATTCACTACTTTGTCTTGGTCTTGACCCTGATCCAAGCAGCTATCCCAACCATTTCCCCAATTTTGCTGATAACCCAGAAGATGCCCTCGTTACATGGTCGACAGGCATTCTGCAAGTACTTCCTGAGGTTGCCTGCGTTAAACCTAACATCGCTTTTTATGAGCAGTTTGGGGTGGCTGGACTTCGCGCGCTAGCGCGGATTCTCGAGCAACTCCCTGCTGACATCCCCGTTTTACTAGACGCCAAACGCGGCGACATCGGCAATACCGCCAAAGCCTACGCCAAAGCAGCCTTTGAAGACTTAAACGTTGATGCCATCACGGTCAACTCTTACCTAGGTGAAGACGCTATCACGCCTTTTTTAGAATATCCAGGCAAAGCAGTGTTTGTGTTGTGTCACACGTCTAATCCATCTGCAGCGCAGATTCAGCACCACGGTGAGCCTGCCGAGATGCTTTTTGAACATGTTGCCCAACAAGCAAGTAAGTGGGGCAACCCTGAACAACTCGGCTTTGTTGTGGGAGCAACCCAACCCGAGGCACTTACCCGTGTACGTGAATTAGCGCCTGAACACTGGTTTTTGGCACCCGGTGTAGGCGCGCAAGGTGGTCAGGTTGAGCGAGCATTACAAGCAGGTTTATTTCAAATTGGTCAGGTTGATAAAGGCATGATTGTGCCCGTCTCGAGAGGCATCCTTTATGCAGATGATTCGCTGCAGGCTGCTAGGGAGCTTAACTCGAGCATCACTGCCATTAGAACCACACGAACGGTCTCCCCTACTCCATCTCACAAAACCGAGAATAAAGCTATAAAAAGCCACGATGATCTCATTCGCGGGCTTATTGAGGTCGAGGCCATCCAATTTGGCGAATTTACACTTGCATCCGGCCAAACCTCACCTATTTACATTGACTTACGGCGACTGGTTGCCTCACCCAAGTTACTTCACCTTACGGCCCAAGCTTACGCCCAGCACATCAACCCAAATAAGGCTGATTTAGTTGCAGGCGTGCCTTACGGCGCATTGCCCATCGGCACGGCGGTATCTTTAGTTGCCAACCTCCCACTCGTTTACCCCCGCAAAGAGGTCAAAACTCACGGCACAAAGCAGCAAGTTGAGGGCAAGTACGAAGCTGGGCAACACGTGAGTGTGATTGAAGATTTAGTGACAAGCGGCGGCAGTGTGCTGCACGCCTGTGAACAACTTGAAGCCGAAGGTCTCATTATTAGCAATGTGATTGTGCTGATTGACCGCGAGCAAGGGGGTCGTGACAACCTCGAGCAAGCTGGCTACACGCTCAACGCCGTCTTCACCATTACGGACGTTCTAGATTCACTCCTGCATCAAAACCTCATGAGCCAAGCTGATTACGACAGCGTCACCAGTTACCTCGCCCAAAAAGGATAGAGATACCCTTGAACACACTCAACTTGCACGATATTTTGTCGGTAAAACAGTTTGATGTAGACATGCTCGAGCGCATCTTCATTAAAGCTCGTGACATGCGCCAGATGGTTCAAGCGCAAGGCGGCAACGACCTGCTGAAGGGTCGCATTGTTGCTTGTTTATTCTACGAACCTAGCACCCGCACCAGTTCGTCGTTTATCGCTGCCATGACCCGTCTGGGCGGGCAAGTGATTCCTATCACCCAAGGGGTACAGTTTAGTTCGGTCACCAAGGGTGAAAGTTTAGAAGATACGATTCGTACGCTCGAGCAATACGCCGATGTCATCGTGTTACGTCACCCAGACATTGGCTCCGCCCAACGCGCCGCAGACGCCGCCAGCATTCCCATCATCAACGCGGGCGATGGCGCGGGTGAGCACCCCACGCAGGCGCTACTGGATTTATTCACCATTCAAGATGAGCTAGGCACCCTTAACGGCCTTAAAATTGCGATGGTCGGCGACTTGCGCTTTGGGCGCACCATTCACTCGCTCACCAAACTTTTGACACTGTTTGATGTGAGTTTTCGCTACGTCTCGCCAGATATTTTGCGCTTGCCCATGAACATCTTAAACCCAGTGATTGATGCTGGTCTGGACGCACGTGAAACAAATGATGTCGCTGATGTCATCGAAAATTGCGATGTACTCTACGTTACCCGTGTGCAAAAAGAGCGCTTTACGGATATGGGTGAGTATGAAAGCGTGAAAAGTTACTACGAAATTACGCCCGAACTCATGCAGCAGGCTAAAGACAAGATGATTGTGATGCACCCACTGCCGAGGGTCGGCGAAATTAGCCCAGCAGTGGATGATGACCCCAGAGCGGCTTATTTTCGGCAAATGAAAAATGGCATGTTCATTCGCATGGCGCTACTCGCCAGCGTTCTTGGTCAGTAAAGTAGGAGCAGACATCAACATGAGTTATCACCTGAAACACCGCATCCCAGATGTAGAAACCTACATTCACATTCGCTTAGAAGCTGGCTTATCTCGTAAATCAGTAGAAGCAGCTAGTATCGGTCTAAGCAACGGTCTATGCAGCATTGTTGTGGAGTATGTACCAGATGACACATCTGACGCTACATCTTCGTCTACACCTGTAGGCATTGGCCGAGTCATTGGAGATGGCGGCTGTTTTTTTGAAATTGTTGATATTGCTGTTTTACCCGATCACCAAGGCCGCGGTGTAGGCAACATGATTATGAATGCGCTTATGACCTACATTCACAATCATGCCCCCACAACGGCCTATGTCAGCTTGATGGCTGACCACCACACTCCTGAGTTCTACACTCGCTATGGCTTTGAAGTAGCTAAACTTCCTAAATCTGCAGGCATGTTTTTGCGTATTAGCTGATGTTGTCAGCTTCATGCTTCCTCCCACTTTGTATACTCGTAAATGCCAAGCAAATTATTAGCAGAAAAAGTCGCCATCGTTACAGGTGCAAGTCAAGGTATCGGCAAAGCAATTGCCTTAGGTTACGCTGCTGCAGGCGCATCTGTGTGTTGTGCTGCCCGTAGTGCCGAAGCACTTGATGAGGTTGTTAGCAGTATTGAACAGGCAGGTGGGAGCGCGCTCGCCGTAGTGACAGACGTTAGTGATGAGACTTCTGTAAGCAGATTGATAGAGACAACTATTGAGCATTTTGGTGGGTTGGATATTTTGGTGGTGAATGCAGGTGTAAGCCCTGAAAGGGCAAGCCTCGAGCACACCAACAGCGATGCATGGCAACAAACACTCAACGTCAATTTAATGGGCGCGTATTACTGCATAAAATACGCCATCCCTCACTTAAAAGAACGTGAGGCAGGCAAAATCATCACGATTGGGTCAGGTTTGGGGCATCATGGGCGCGGGCAAGATTCAGCTTATGCGTGCTCCAAGGCTGCCCTATGGATGCTCACCCGCGTGGTTGCACAAGAACTAGCAAGCACCTCCGTTTGCGTGAATGAGCTAATCCCCGGCCCGGTGGATACTGGTATGAGCACAGAAGCATTCCGCAAACAAATTGTTGATGTTTATCACGAATGGTTCAAACAACCCGAGGATGTTGTTGATTTGGCTATATTTTTAGCCAGCCAACCTGCTGGCGGGCCGTCTGCGCAAAGTTTTAGCTTGATGCGGCGCGCGTTTTAACCGATGCAGCTAACCATCATTATCACCCTAACGCTGTCTAAAACAGCATCCTAATGGAAAGTACTTTATGAACTCATCAACCGTTCGCCTTGCAACGCACAACGACATCCCAGCCCTCAAAGCACTCGACCCATGGCCAAGTGACGACATCTGGCAGCAAAAAATTACCAACGCTGAGGTCATCGTTTTAGAGGTTGACAGCGATGTTGTTGGCTTGATGCGCTATGCACTTTTGTGGACAACGGTGCCCTTTTTAGGACTTATCTACCTACAGCTAGAGGTTCGTGGTCAAGGGTATTCAACAAAACTTCTCAACTACCTCAAAACCCACTTGCGTAAACGCGGTTTTGTGGCGTTACTTAGCTCGTCGCAAACAGATGAACCTGAAGCCCAAGCGTGGCACGCTCACATGGGCTTCAGGTCCAATGGCATCATCGAAAACATTGCTGACGGTAATGTAGGTGAGGTCGTCTACCGGCTGATGTTATAGGGTGTGCGCCCGTCAGCTAAACATTTACTCAACGTAGCGCGTAATGATTCTGACCAGTAAGTCATTCAAAAACTCAACTTGATACGCGCCGATGGTGGGTTCAATTTTATCGTCGCCAATGCCGCTATCGTTCGTTAGAAAGGTGTAGCTTCCATCTGTAGCAATGCTCATAAAGCGCAGCAAAAACTCGGTATCTTTGTCAACGCCGCTCGAGGCCAGCGGAATAATCCGTATGCCTTTGGCAGCAGCTTGGCGCGTCATAGCTTGTACGCGTCCAACCGCATCTTGTCGGTAATGCGGCGGCGCGTCCAAGACTAAGAACAGCAACCTTGCTTTGGCATCTTCGCGCCAGTCATGGTCTTCAATGGCATCTTGCAAGGCTTGGTCAACAGCCTCAGGATAATCACCACCACCACTCGCACGCTGTTGTCCTACTTGGGCAATCACCTCAGGAATATTGTTACTAAACGGAAATGACCTCACTACGTAGACGTCATCATCATCACGGTAGTAATTGGCGCTCAAGCGAATATCTAGGTTAGCTTGGTCTTGTTGTACCCTAGCTATCACATCTTGCAACTCAACTTTGAGGTACTCGAGCTCATCCCCCATCGACCCGGTTGTGTCAATCACAAACATGAGGTCAAGTGCATTTGAGGTTGGTTGCGTTTGCACGTTGACAATAATCGGTTGGTCCGTGTTGAGCGCAACATCATCTATGCGCACCGTTTCATCATCTACAGTAATTTCTAAGGTGTAGGGGCGAATGGCACTATCAAACAACTCTGGAAAAAGGACAGCTCTGCCTTGGTTATCGCTGCGCGCTTCCCACAACACACGGTCTTGCTGGTCGAGTAATTGAAGATGTGCATCGGCAATCTCAACATCATTGTTTTGAACAACAACAGATACTTTTTGGGTCGTCTCAAAGCCCCAATATGTTTGCCTTGCTGACCATTCTTGGTTATTCATGAGGTTGAGCCAAAACTCCCAATTATCCAGGTCGCGCCACTCACCTGCGGTTAGCTGACCCGGTTCGGGAATGGGCCGGTTAGGAGGTGGTTCAGGGGGATTGATGGGCCCAATAGGACTATCTGCCGCAGCATCACCTGGTGTTGGTGATGGACCATCTCCTGCGGACGTTTCGGCAGCGCCACAGGCTGTAAGTAGAACAATTATTCCCCAAGCTAACAATGTTTGTTTCATACTGTTCACACTCAAATCCACACACTTGTAATTCCCATATTTAAACCCGTTCTAATCTTAGCATTCAAACCTGGGTTGTCAGATAGATTTACAATTTTTAATAGGGTTACGATTTTTTAACAAGTAATCCATACGATAAATCTGAAAACTGCGTGAGATCATAAGCTAGCTCGAGCCGCTCAATAACATCAATGGTGCTATCTAAGCGCCAAAAAAACTCTTCAGCCAAGGATTCTGCGGCATCTTCATTGCCGAGGTTTTGGTAGTGACGTATTCTTTCCTGACAATCGTCTTCACTTTCAACCATCAAGTCACCCACAACAAGACGCCCGCCAGGGTTGAGACTGTCTTTAACAAGCGTCAAAAAGGTTTCTTTTTCAGGTTTAGTTAAATGATGCAAGGTGTAGGTGCTCACGATAACATCAACCGGGTCGGGACTATTGTGCAGGTACTCGAGCACATCCGCTTCAACAAACTTCACGTTATCCAAATTATCCAGCTTGGTCTTAGCAACCGCCATCATTTTAGGCGATACATCGAGGCAGGTCAGGTGTTTGTAAGTTGGGAGTCGCGTGGTTAAGTTACCTGTGCCAGAGCCTAGCTCGAGCACCGTTTTATCTGCCGTTAACACCGCTTGCTCAGCCACCCAGGTTAGACAAGCTTCATAACCCGTGCGAATAGGGTTTTGCTCGTCACGCACGTCGTCGTCGTAGTCAGCAGC
>JBCCBI010000262.1:0-7995 GCA_039034155.1 Deinococcota bacterium
CCCTTTACCTGGCGCACCATACCCCACAACCGTTTTGCCTTGCGCGTTTAGATCGAGTAGCAAACGCATGAGTTTATGCTTGAGATCGCGTACCTTGTTATCGAAGTTGAGGTAGCCTTCTAGGGTGTGTAAACCCGCCTTGCGTTCTCGTGTACGGATGCCTTCTACGTGGGGTGTTTCAGCGTGGCTAGCTTGTGTATGAGTAACATAAAGCCGCAGCGACCCCCCGTGTGTAGATAAGGTTTCAACGTCAAACACCCTAAGACCATGGCGTGCAAAGATACCTTCTAAGGCTACGAGGGAAAGATACGAAAAGTGCTCGTGATAAATCGTGTCGAATTGCAAGTATTCAATTAAGTTGAGGAGATGGGGAAACTCAAAGGTGGCCACACCTTGCTCAGCAAGTAACGTGGCAAACCCAGCCACAAAGTCATTGATGTTTGGTACATGAGCCAGCACGTTGTTAGCAATCATTAGGTTGGCTGAGCGGGTTTGTTGAAGCTCACTTGCTAGGGTGCTACTAAAAAACTCTGTTAGCGTGGCTACGCCTTGCTCCTGTGCAGCTTCAGCAACATTGCGCGCTGGGTCAATCCCTAGAACGGGAATTCCTTTGGCAACAAAGTTTTTAAGCAAGTAGCCATCATTACTGGCAATTTCTACGACAAAGCTATCTTGATTTAGGCCAAAACGGTCAATGACGGCATGACTGTAATTGCGGGCGTGCTCGAGCCATGAGTCTGAATATGACGAAAAATAGGCATATTCTCTAAAAATAGCTTCTGGCGTTTCAAAGTCTTGCACTTGAACTAAATAGCAGTGACTGCACACATATGCACACAGCGGGTAAAACGCTTCCATCTCTCTAAGTTGCTTGGCGGTTAAAAAATTCCCACAAAGTGGACTTATGCCGAGGTCGGTAAACACGTGCTCGAGAGGCTTACCACAGTTGCGGCAGCAAAGTGTTTCGGGTTGCTTGGCGGCATGACAGGTGTCATGTAGAGACTGGTACATATGTTCACTCCTTAGTGAAACAAAAAGATAATCCTCCCCAAAACTTTGGTTTGTTGCTTTGCACACATTAAAAACAATTGAGCGTGTAATCAGCGTGTCATTATGGAAAAGAAATGGACTCAATGAGGCAAAATGAAGCATGTTTTTGCCTTTTAGACGATCATTTTCTAGCACACTGAACTTGATTCTTGGACATTAACGAATTTAAAGGGCCAAGCAACAGTCGCATAAGAATTAATGGGTTTACGATTTACTAAAAAATAAGAAATGGAAGATTACATACTAACATTTAGACGTAAACCTATACCATTACCTGAAAATATCTGGAAAACGTGTACAAATTGTTGCAATTTGTGGTCACATAGCCAGCAAAGGTGGTGGGACAATGATTAGATAGACTAATACTTGTTATTTCATCGTACAGTTTGTAGACATCTTAATTTTCTTCATGATTGTAGCATAATTTGATCTTATAGAGGACAGATATACGCTCAAAACGTTGCGTTTCCAGATTGAGTTGAAACTAGGTATCAAATTAATCCAACCTATTCCTAGGCTGACACCCCAATAATATCCACGCGAACGTCGTAAGCACTGGCAAAGAGCCCAGCCCGGTTGCGCGCTTCGTGAAGTTCAATGCCAATGTCGTCCTCAGCTAGGACTTCAAGCTGTACATAATCATCACTCACGTGACAACGTACATCTTTAACCCGTTGGGCTTTACTGCGCTCGAGGTATTCAGCAAGTCGCAACAGCGCGGCTAATTTGTGGATTCGGAGCATGTCATCAGCCTCGAGCAAACCGCCATAACCCTCGTCATTTGGCGTACCTTTGCGGTGATAACGCACCAACAAGCCAATGACTACCTGTTCACGGTGACTGTAACCGGGCAGCGCTGTACCCATCGTCAAATAGAAGCCATGTTTATGATGGTCGTAGTAACTGACTGCCATACCAATGTCATGCAATAGTGCTGCTGCTGCTAACAGCTCACGTTCACTTTCACCATAACCATGTAAGGATGTAAGTCCGTCAAACAACGCTAACGCCAACTTACAGACGTGTTCGTTGTGAGGCACGTTGTTGTAATAACGGCGCATGAGGTTGACTACACTAAACTGCCGCATGTTCTCGAGCAAGTGAGTATCACCCTCTACAAAGCGGCTGTAAAAAAGCCCCTCACGCACGCCTTGCCCACTAATCGTAATGGCTTTAGCAGCACTGCGCGCCAGCATTTCCCGGGCAACGATTGCCCCCGCCAAAATGATGTCAGCACGGTCGCCACTAAGCCCGGAGATGTTTTTGCGATCAGCTGTACTTGCCTCAACTAGCATGTCGACAATGTCTGCCAGATGCGCTTCCTGAAACTTATAACTATGCTTGAGGTCAAGGCAGTAATCATCACGCTTTTGTTGGATTTTAGCGAGGTTGCGAATGGTGCCGCCCATACCAACGAGGGTTTCTGCGGTAGCAAAATTTTCGGGAATGGTTTCAAGCTGGGTTTTAATGTGTTTTTCTAAGGCTTTAATCTCTTTTTTCTTGGGCGGATCATTATTAGCATGATTAAAAAACTGCTCAGTTAGACGCAATGCTCCTAGCGGCCATGACTGCCCTTGCACAAAGTTACGCGCTTTAACTTCACTAAGCTGCGCGCTGCCGCCACCAATATCTAAAATAAAGCCGTTATCAACATTGAGGCTATTGGCGACTGCTAGCACACCATAATAAGCTTCTTCTTCACCGGACAAAATGACCGGGCTAAGGCCAGCTTGTTCTTTAGCGGCAGCCAAGAAGCTTGCGCCATTTTTGGCGTCTCTTACAGCACTTGTTGCAGTTGCAATAATATCACTGATGCCTGCAGCTTGGCAGTAAGTATGGTAATTTTTGAGCACGTTGATGCCGCGTTCAAAAGCATCTGCTCGCAAAATATTAGCACTGCCCATGCCCTCAGCAAGGCGCACAACTTGGCGTAGTTCGTCAACTTGACGGTAGCTGTAGTCAGTTTGATAGGCCATCAAAATGAGTTTGCAGGTGTTGGAGCCAAGGTCAATAATTGCCACGCGCTCTTCTGGACGAACGACTACAGGTTCATCATTAGAAATATTCTGAGTTATAGTGATAGGAACCTGCTGGGCGTCAGACATGGCATCAGTATGGCATATTTCAATGTTGTCACACTTTGATGGTGAGGTTGGTACAGATTGTCTACAAAAACAAAGCCTCTGTACCATCAAAAAGTACAAAGGCCTGTAAATGTACTCGTTTTAAAGATGTATCAGTCTGTAGCATCTCAGAAGCAGATGTGATGTCACTTGCTTTGACGACAACTTTGAGATTAGAGACTCAAACGTTGAGATTAGAAGCTCAGCGCATCTCCCGAAGTGGTACAGCGCGTACACAGGCCAAATCTTGTGCTTGAATGTTAGCAACCTCTTGGGCAGAAAAGCCAACTCGAGTCAACTCAACAACATCGTTGTAAGGGCGTGCGTTGATAATTTGGTCAGCACGAAATAGCGTGATACCAACCACAAACGTAAGTTCGCTGATGCTAGCGCTATTCAAATCGATGCAGTCAATGGGTGCAGGTGGCGTGGTGGGTCCGGTGGCCTCTGGCATAGTTACAATTTGCGTAGTGGCGATTTGTCGTGGTGGCGTTAGGGTTGTAAGTGGCGTTAGGGATCGTTGCGGTGGTGCAGATAATGCCGATGATGGGACAAGTGGTGCTGAGCCAGCTTGAGAAAGGTCAAAAATAGCTCCTATTGCAGGTGCGGTCGTGCTGCTACCACCAAGTAACAGGATTTCACAGGCGATGCCGTCACCGTCCACATCTAGCTGACTGCGCTCGAGCGTCTGGCTTGCTCCCAACCGCAAGTAAAAGTTTTGGGCGCTTTGCCAATCGCTAAAGCTTTCGCAGGTGGGTGCTAACAGCAAAATCTCACAGAAAACACCGTCACCGTCATCATCAAAAACCTGCTGGGTGGCGGGTGCTAGTTGGGTAATGTAAGCCTGCGCATCTTGCCAACTTGGGAACGCCCGGCAATTGGTGATGTTTTCGCCGGTTCTAAATGGTGGCGTGGGCGTACCGGGGATAAGCTCGCCGATGACAGGGGGCTGGCGTAGCTCGAGCAACCTGATGGTAAGCTGCGACGGCCGCGCGCCAAGTGGTCGTATGAGTTCAGTGTCATAAAAGAGCGGCCGCGCTGGGTTAGTGCCTACCGTGGTTACATCAATAGTACTGCGTAACGGGCTTACACGCACGCCTGTTGGCGTTGCACCTTCGGCCCTACCGCTGATGCCCGGAAATACACCGCCAGCTGAACCTGTGGGCAGCCCCGCGTAGCCTTGGCCGCCAAGAGCGCGGTTAACCTGCATAAAGCGTTGCCCTAAGTAGTCCCAGCGCCCAGCCGGGTCAAGCACGTAGGCATAGGCTTGAATATTGCCAGCGCTGTCACGGGAAGGTTCAACAACTTCGAGCCACACCCCGCGCCCAGTCACCATGCGCCCTAGTGTTGGCGCAGCGTCTAGCTGACCGCGAATATCTAAGCCAATTAAGCGTACGGTTTCGTCAAAATCGGGCAAATCAATGACAAACCGTTCGCCGTCAATGACCCGCACAACCTCAAATGGACCAAAAAGTTCACTGCGGGGGGTTAGGTCTTGAGCGTAACCACAAACTGCCACCAACATCGCAAGCACAACAAAGAAAACACGCATAAACCTAGCTATAACAGATAGCGTAAATACTTGTCTGTAAAGTTGATAGCATCTGCTTGTGTATTGTGTGTCCCTAAGCACGATGTTGTCCTTTCGCAATATGAACGCCTTCAACCATATTGGCAAGTTTTTGTTTGGCCGCCCAGCGGGCCGTTTGGCTGAGGCCGCAATCAGGCGCAAAGGAGAGTTTGTCAGCGGGGGCGTATTGCAAACATGCGTTAACTTTGTCCGCAACGTCTTGCGGGGTTTCCACAAAATAGCTTTTGACGTCGATGATACCCACAGCTACACGCTTTTTCTGGGCGATGTGGGTAATGAGCTCGAGTTCTGCATACTCGCGGTTGGCCATCTCCACGTGAATTTCGTCAACGTCCATGTCTAAAAAATCTGGGAACATCGGCGCGTACTGGCGCTTACCTACCGGGTGTCCTTTGTAGTTGCCAAAACACAAGTGGGTAGAGAGTAAACACTTGCCTACGGCCGGTTCTACGGTGCGGTTGAAGACATCCACAAATTGCTTGGTATCACTTTTGTAGGCGTAGCAACTCATGGATGGTTCGTCGACGGTGATCTCAATACAACCAGCTTCAACGAGGTCAGCAAGTTCTTGCCGCACAAGTGGGACAAGCGCCTCAGTAATCGCCATACGATCGGGATATTGATCATTAGGTAGTAAACGCCCACTTAACGTATAAGGACCGGGCACGCTTGCTTTAAGCGTGTAGCCTGTTAAGTTTGCTTGTGAGGCTAAACGCTTGAGGCGGTTAAACTCAGCGACCACACCAAGACCTCTGCTAGCACCTAACTCGCCGACAATAGGATGTTTGCCGCGTTGATCGTGCGCCGGCGGGCCAAAGTTGCGGCGACTGGCTTGGGGCGCGCCGAGGCCGTCTAAGTAGCCATAAAACGACAAGTTAAAGTCAAAACGGGTTTGTTCGCCATCGGTAATGACATCTAACCCGGCACTTACTTGGTCGTGCATGGCGGTGATGACAGCGTCGTCTTGCATTTCTTGAATCTCGTCGCTACCAAAGTCGGCTAGATGCTGGCGGGTGTGCTCGAGCCAACTTGGAAACGGATACGAGCCAATCACGGTTGTACGTAGGGGTGGTATGTCAAACATAAGACCTGCTCCCAACAGATGATTTAAGATGAACCTGCAAATATGCTTGACATCATTAAATCATGTGACGAACATAGGCGCGTTATTCAATCATGTTGCGAACACAGGTGCGTTCGACGCAGCGTAGGACTCCTGACGACAAAAATTATGGAGGCACAACGTGAATAAATCTGGCATACAACAACCTCAATCTAAACTCGTCCAACGCTGGGGTTTAACGGGCAATATTGGCTCGGGTAAGTCGTCGGTAGCGCGTTTACTTAAAGCCAAAGGTGCTGCGATAATTGACGCTGACGCCCTAGCTAAAACGGCCACGCAAGACCCCGAGGTACTTAAAGAAATTGCTAGCCAACTCGGTGAACAACTTGTAACCGAGGGCGGCCTTGACCGGGTCGCAACAGCCGCGTTAGTTTTTGAAGACAGCAGTGCTAGAGAAACCCTTAACGGGATTATTCACCCGTGGGTTGGGCGTGAACGAAGGCGGCTCGAGAAAGACCTACTCACCCAACCTAACTCGCCCCAACTTATCCTCCACGACATTCCACTTTTGTATGAAACAGGCTTAGAAAATGATGTTGATGGCGTCATCGTGGTGACAGCGCCACTGGCGACGCGCATAGACAGAGTGATTGCGCGCAGTCAGCTCTCAGCCCAAGATATTGAAGCTCGAGACTATAGTCAGCTTGACCTAGCTGAAAAAGCAGCCAAAGCGGATGTCGTTATTGATAACAGCGGGTCGTGGGAGATGCTCGAGCAACAAGTTAATCAGTTTTGGGAACGTGTTGTTCAACCCTAAACCATCTTGCCATGCTTGCCAGGTTGATATTCAAAGAAGTGTCATTAGAGCTTGCTATAAGACTGAGCCAAGGACAAAAAGTACAGATATTTATCAAGCTATTACACTCCATCACCTAACTCGAGCGCCTTTCAATGAGTTTGATAGGTAACACGAGGTCTCGGTAGGCTAATTGCCTGCCGTGCATCCTGTCTAAAAGCATTTTCATTGCCTGGGCACCAATTTCGTAGGCAGGTTGTATGACCGAGGTAAGGAAAGGGTCAATAGCATAATCATCTGAGATGTCATCAAATGTGACCAGTGCTATATCCGAAGGTATAGATAAGCCATGTTCTCGTAGTGCGCGGTAGGCTCCCAGAGCGACATGGTTATTTGCTGTGACCATTGCGTCTAGTTGCACCTTTTCAGAAATAAGCTGTTGGCTTAATTCGTATCCGCTAGCGCGATCATAGCGCCCTAAACGGACAATGGGGTCAAGCTTAGCTTCTTCAAGGGCTTTACAGTAGCCCTGCAAACGGTCTTGTAACGAAGATACTTTTGCCAAACCCCCAACAAACGCAATGTGCTTGTACCCTTTGTCACACAGGTGCTTGCTTATCAGGTAGCCGCCTTCATAAGAGTCCCCTCTTACGGTGTCACAGTGGCTCTCGTCGGGCTTTCGGTCAATCAACACAAGAGGCATGTTGTGACTTAAAAGTAGCTCGATATTTTCAGACGCTTCTTCTGATGGTGAAAGTACAACTCCGTCGGCACGTTTTGCTAAAGCAAGTTCAACATAGCTGCGTTCTCGAGAAGATTGATCATCGGTATTGCCAAGAAGCAGTACATACCCATGCTTATTGGCTACATCTTCTACACCCCTCACTAGTGTTGTTGTAAACGGGTTGGTTATGTCACCAATGATGACCGCAATGGTTTTTGACGTTCCTTTAAACAGCGCATTTGCTGCCATGTTAGGTAAATAATTATATTTTTCAACAGCTTTGCGTACCCGTTCTGCTGTTGAAGGCGCTAGTTTTTCGGGTTGATTAAAATACCTTGAAACTGTCATTGTACTGACACCTGCAGCGTCAGCAACCACTTTTATATTTACCATGCACTTAAATTATACGTGTTTCTGGAAGACGAAAACGATTTTATTGCCCCCACCTTGTCCCTGCATTTGACAGGCTTGCGTGCATCACATATCATCATGTTAACTGTAACATTACAAAGAATACTTAGCTCTAACCCCCAATTTTGAGCACTGGTGGGTAGTTAAGTTTATGTTTTGCCATAAAACATAAAGCTACTCGCTATTGTGTAGCCAACTGTCAAATAACTAATGAAACAGGGTTTTTGCTAAACCTGA
>JBCCBI010000263.1:0-7993 GCA_039034155.1 Deinococcota bacterium
TCGGTAAGATTTTCTGACTTAACAAATGGAGCTAAAACTTACTTTTACGGATCGTGAAATCACTCCTTGGAGTGGAATGGTTTTCATGAAAAAACTACTAGATCAGACCGGGATACTCACCAAGTTGATAAGTGCTGATCATTCACAAGTCAAGTTTGTGGCTCGCGCCTAAATTGATACATCTAGCTTAAAGATTGAACTGTATATGGTGACAAAGATAAATTCTAAATCATTTTGGATAGTAAATCTGATTCTATCTGACTAAGATATTATGAAACCTCGTCATAATAAACTTACCTAGAAACGCATCAACTTACATGCTCGAGCAACCCTAATGGACGTGCTCGAGCGTATACACCTATACATGCAACTAGGTAAATCTCGACAACCCCGTTTGTCACCTAAAGGAGACATCAAACTATGGCTTTAAAATTCCCCAAACCCACAAATGCCTTCATTGGCGCATCCTGGAGCGCGTTACTTATAGGCAGCTTTATTTATTTCATTGGACTCTGGAACGCAGATGTTGGCCTTGGCGAAAAAGGCTATTACGTTGTGCTTATGTTATTTGGCTTATATTCGGTGGTGTCGCTGCAAAAAAGTGTGCGCGATAGACAGGAAGAAATCCCCACAAGCGACCTCTACCACGGTATTTCGTGGACAGCGGTACTGCTCTCGCTGCTACTCATGCTTATTGGGTTATGGAACGCGACGTTTACGCTGGCTGAAAAAGGCTTTTACGGCATCACCTTTGCTATGAGCTTGTTTGCGGCAGTTACAGTCCAAAAAAATATTCGCGACATTAAAGTGATTGACCGAATTGAGGGCAATGACCCCAATAACAAAGCTAGCAAACCGTGGTTTAAGTCCGACTTACTCAAAAGCTCGTCGAATGTGAACACCGACAATCCTGATTGAACCTCATGTGTTGAGGCTGATGGCGCGTCACTATCTCAGTGGCGCGTTTTTTATTGCTAAGCAGGTGAATAAAGTCCTCATCAGTAACTTGTAGCACAGCTCACAAACCCCGTCCTGCTGGTTGCAAGCTGATGGTAGCTGTGTTACGTTACAGAAAATTTCAGTTTGTTGATGTGCGGTTAGAAATCGAAGCTGTTTTTGTCTAGCGATCAAGAGCATTTTTTTGATGATGGTGCTCGCACATTGTTGCGGGCCACTTAGCTTAGGTGAGGCTTATTTCTTGACATTTAGCTCATCACAGCAACCTGGAATGACCTTAATAAGCTGTTTTAGTAACATCACTTGATGTTGCAGAAAGGGATACACTATGAAGCATCTCACTAGGATTGTAGGACTAGCGCTACTGCTAAGTCTGTTGAGTGGCGTTTTTGCGCAAGACATTGTCCTGCGCGCTGCCGATAACCAACCCGAAGACTATCCCACAACGCAGGGGCTTTTCTTTATGGCTGATTATTTGAATCAGCGCTCTGGTGGACGCATTCAAATGGAGGTCTTCCCCGGCGGACAACTTGGTGACGAGCGCTCAGTCATTGAGCAGGTTCAACTTGGCGTTATCGATATTACCCGTACCTCAACCAGTCCTGTGGGTGAGTTCTATGCTCCCATTGGCGTGTTTAGCTTGCCGTACATCTTCCGTAACGAAGCGCATTTCTGGAAGGTTTTGCAAGGGCCTATTGGACGTGAACTGTTAGACGGCCTCGCTGATTCTGACTTGGTTGGCCTCGCCTACTACGATTCGGGCAGCCGCAACTTCTACACAACGGAGGTGCCTATTCGCAGTGTGGCTGACCTCGAGGGCTTGCGCATTCGCACCCAACAAAGCCAAATTGTCTTAGACATGATGGAAGCTCTCGGCGCAGAACCTGTACCCATGGCCTTTGCTGAGGTTTACAGCAGCTTGCAAACCGGCGTGATTGACGGCGCTGAGAATAACTTTCCATCTTACGGACCTTCTGGTGTTCGGCACTACGAAGTTGCGCCTTTTTTCACCCTAGACGGTCACGCCCGCGTGCCTGAAGTGGTGCTCATTAGCAGTATTGTTTGGGACGGCCTTTCTACAGAAGACCAAACGCTCATCCGTGAAGCTGCCCAAGCTAGCGTAGCCGTTCAAGCTGCACTGTGGGATGCCCTTTCAGATGCAAGCCGCACCGCTGTCGTGGAGGCTGGTAGCGAGATCATCATGGTAGATACCCAAGAATTTCAAGATGCCATGGGGCCACTTTACGAACAATACGGGGCTGCTTATGGCGACTTACTCGAGCGTATCTTAGCTGTCGAGTAACGTGCAAGAAACGTCATCTGAAACTTCAGGGGGGCAATCTGCCCCTCTTTCTTTGTGGGTTAGGCTCGAGCACCGCTTCACTCAAGGCGTACAAGCCATCACCGCGCTCTTGCTTTTAGGCATCGTCCTCGTCATCACCTACCAAGTGCTCGCCCGCTACCTGCCCGGCGTGCGTATACCTCGCTGGACAGAAGAAATCAGCCTCATCATGATGGTCTGGTTGTCTATGCTGGGGAGCGGTCTAGCCGTTCGCAAAGGTGAACACCTGGCAATGGATGTTGTGGTCAGGTTGTTTCCTAAACCTTTGCAAAAGGTACTTGCTACCTTTGTTGCGCTATTGGTTGTTGCTTTTGGTGTCTACCTCGTTTGGTTTGGAGGCGAGTTGGTAAGTCGCACGATGGGACAAACTTTCTCAGCGACGAAGCTACCTATTGGTCTTATGTACTTGGGGTTGCCACTAGGCGGGTTTTTGATTGCACTTTATAGCAGCATCAATATGATGAATATATGGCGTCTAAAAGCCCCTCAATCAATAACAGATGATGCAGACGTATCTTCCACTGTTGCAGCAAGTCGTTGGACGTTGCGGTTAAGTTTATTAGCGATTGCCGTCATCTTGATCGGCGGATCAGTGGCACTGTTTGGTATTGACACATTAAGCAGCCCGGTAGGGGTTTTGCTGGGTAGTTTTGCACTGCTTTTGGTGATTGGTGTGCCTATTGCGATGGCTTTGGGGCTAGCAAGTTTGGCAACGGTGTTGAGTTTTCCATTGTTTGACGCTCGAGCCCTTCCCCCACTCATTGTGGCCCAACGTATGGCCAACGGTATCAACTCCACGCCATTATTAGCGATTCCGTTTTTTATTTTGGCAGGTCAAATTATGGCGGAAGGCGGCATCGCCCAGCGTTTTGTGGATTTTGCTCGAGTACTCGTTGGGCCCTTGCGCGGCGGTCTAGCGATGGTGAACATTGTTGCGTCGATGTTATTTGGCGGTGCTTCTGGCTCGTCAGTTGCAGATGTTAGCGCTAACGGGTCTATCCTCATTCCCATGATGGACCGCAAAGGCTACGATACCGACTTTAGCGTGGGCATTACGGTGGCAAGTTCCACCCAAGGGCTTATTATTCCGCCCAGCCACAACGCGGTTATTTACAGTTTGGCAGCAGGTGGCGTGTCCATTGGGGCGCTGTTTTTAGGCGGTTATATTCCCGGCATTATGATTGGCCTCGCACTCATGGTTGCCAGTTACATTTTGGCGACGCGGCGCGGCTACCCATCAGAACGACGCCCACCCCTGGGTGAAAGCACCCGCATCATCATTGGAGCCATTCCCAGTCTAGCCGTTGGATTTATTATCGTTGGCGGCATTGCCTTTGGCTTTTTTACCGCTACCGAAGCTGCTGCCATCGGCGCGGTGACGGCATTTTTGGTAGCTACGCTCATTTACAGAGAGTTAACACTTGCCAAACTTTGGCGCGCCACCTTGCAATCGGTACGCACTATTTCCATCGTCATTTTATTGATAGCCTCAGCTAGTGCGTTTGCGTGGCTTATGGCCTATTTGCGCATTCCAACGGCACTTGCAGATGGCGTACTCAGCGTGACCTCAAATCCTTACGTGATTTTGCTGATCATCAATGTGCTTTTGCTACTGCTTGGTGCCATCATGGATATGTCGCCACTTATTTTGATTTTGACGCCAGTCCTTTTGCCTATTGTCAGCGCGCCGCCTGTGAATATGAGTCCGGTACACTTTGGCATCGTCTTGCTGATGAATTTAGGCTTAGGACTCACTACGCCACCGGTTGGCACAGCGTTGTTTGTAGGCTGCGCCATCGGCAAAATTCGCATTGAGGATGCCAGTAAAGCAATGGTCTTTTTGTGGCCGGTGATGGTAGTTGTGTTACTCCTAGTGACCTACGTACCGTGGTTTGTAACAGTCCTGCCAAATTTGCTGAGTCGTTTTCAATAAGGCATCAACATATCGACATTCAAGACTACAAAGGCAACTCATGAGGATTGAAAGCGGCTTGCCCGTGCGTTTCTTGAATGGGTTGCCTGTACCACACCCAGAGTCCGTAACCCATGTTGGCAAGTAGTAAGGCTGAAAGCATCAACAAAAAGGTTGTGGGGTAAAGGTCTAAAAAGGTAAAGCTGAAAGCAAACGCTAATGCACCTGTAACTGCTTTAAGCAAGGGGCTAACTACCTTGTGCGTAGGCTCGTCTTGAGGGCGCTGAAGGGTGAGCTCGAGCAGTGCAAGCGTTATCAAAATAACCCCAATACAGCCTCCAATAAGGGTTTGTACATTTGGCTCAATGACTTTTTGTGCGTCCACAACGTGAGCTATACCGGCACTTAGCGCTGCTACCGCCATCACAAAGGGTAAGTGGAGATAGGTCCAAACAAAGGTCCAGCCACCTTGCTTGGGTTGCCGCCTCCCTATGAAGTCGAAGTATAACCACCACAAGCCAAAGCCAATCGCCACACCTAGAGCAACGTAGGTAAACAACGCTAGACTGACACTATCAAGCTCACTAAGGCCGTTCACAATGCCAATCACCATTTCGCCAAGCACAATAATGGTAAATAAGCCAAAGCGCTTAGGTAACTTACGGCAACTGTAGGCCGGTAAATCAGCTTGTAAACGCACTGTTGTGAGTGGTGCAAACACCTCAATAACGAGCGCCAATCCAAACACCCACAACCGTGTTGGAGCTGGCAATAGTGTTGATAAACTCACCAAAACGATGCTAGTGACAAAAGTGGGCACGTAGCGTTTGCCAACCGGACGGAAGCGCTCAGACGCCGCTGTTGCCCAAGCCCACATGATACAGATAACCAGCCTAGCCGTTGCATAAGACAGGGCAAACCCTGTGTAACTTGTTGTCATCGCATGGTGAGCGTTAACCGCCATACCAATCATAGGCAGCATGAGCAGGTAAATGTAGATACGCATTTCGACGCCTTCGGTTTCAAAGCGCTCGGTGTAAAAGGTATCCCCCACCCAGACCCACCAGACAGGGACAAACAAAAACATAAATTTAAGTAGCCCTCGTACACTAGGCTCTGCAGCTAAACTATGGACAAGTTCAGCAATGACGGCAACAAAAAAGAGGTCGAAGAATAGCTCGAGCCAATTCACCGTGCGACTGCTATCAGTTTCGTGGAGTTTGGGTGCCTGCCAGATGTGCCGTGTCGTTAACGTTTCAGTTTGCTGAGGTTGAGGTTGTTGCTGTGCCATAGGTGTAAGCCTACTCGAAACATCCCTGAAATGACTATGTCACTCGTAGCGATGTGACACATCATGTGTGTCTCTTTTGTCACAGTATCTAGGGTGGGTCAGGTTTCACGTCTCAGATAATATTTCTCTTTGAAACGCATCCTGCTTGTCTTTGATGAAGCCTCTAACAGGACAATTCACCCAAGCCATGGTCAATAGCACTATGTTATGACAGTCACAAATGAATACTTCCATGTTGCTTGTGTTTGTAATTTTGGCTGTGACCGTCGGCTTGTTCATCAGTGATCGAATGCGCTTAGATGTCATTGCGCTACTTGCACTGCTGGCGCTGGTGCTCACAAACGTCCTCACGGCGGGTCAAGCGCTGGCGGGGTTCTCGAGCTCACTCGTCATTATGATTGCCGGGTTATTTATTGTTGGTGCGGGCTTATTTGAAACAGGCGTAGCCGACAGAGTGGGGCGCTTTTTAAGCAGCAAAGCTGGACACGACCCCAAACGGCTCATGTTGCTACTCATGTTTAGCAGTGCCATCTTATCTGCGTTTATGAGTTCCACTGGCACCGTGGCCATCATGCTACCTGTGGCCCTCAGCCTTGCTAAAGACGCCAAGGTACGCCCAAGCCGCTTGTTAATTCCACTGTCGTTTGGCTCGTTACTTGGCGGCATGCTCACACTTATTGGGACGCCCCCTAACTTAGCCGTGAGTAACGAACTACTCTCGCGCGGACTACCTGCCTTTAGCTTTTTTAGTTTTACACCTGTAGGCCTCACCATGCTTGCGTGTGGCATGGGGTTTATGGCACTCTTCGGCGACAGGTTACTGCCTGACCGTCAACCTAAAGACGGTACCAACAACCCTGAAGATGCCCACACACCCTCAACAGATGAACTTAGTGATGAGTATGGTCTTCACGATAAACTCTTTCTAGTGCGTGTACCTGCTGGTTCGCCCCTCTCCGGCAAGCACGTTGTGGAGTTACAGTTAAGACGCCGTTACAACGTGATGGTCATCGCGCTTGCAACCACCTCAGCTCCAGCAGATACCGCTTCAGACGCTCAACCACTAACATCTTCAGCAGGACAATCACCTCATTCTGATCAAGATGCCCTTTCTGTCGCAGCAGTCGCCCCAGCTAATGTTGCTGTGAATCATGCAGAGATGTTTGATCACAGCTCACTTGTCCCTGCAGATAGCATCTTATACGTTCGGGCGGACCCTACCGACCTCACCCACCTAGTGGCTGAAGAAAACCTCGAGCTACTTGGGCGCACAGCTCACCTACCTGAAAGTACAGCCGTCGTTGAGGTTTTGGTGCGGCCGCGCTCGAGACTCACCGGTAAAACCGTGCGCGACCTCAAGTTTTTTGATCGCTACAACGTGCTTGTATTGGCCATTAAACGACGCGGGCAAGTGCTCGAACAAGATGTCGGTGCCACCACCCTTACTGCAGGTGACGCGCTACTTGTTTCAGGCAGTCACAAAGACCTGGCCAGACTGCGCAACGAACGCTACGACTTTGTGGTGGTGACTGAATCTTCTGAACTAGGACACGTGCCACCACGTGCAGAGCGGGCGCCTTGGGCGATTGCCAGCATGGTGTTAATGCTTATCTTCATGACCTTTGGGCTTACCGCCAACGTCATTGCCGTGCTTATTGGTGCGATGACCATGGTGCTCACCCGCTGCGTTAGTATGGACGAAGCTTACCGGGCCATTCATTGGGAAAGCGTAATTCTTATTGCCGCCATTTTACCGATGGCAACGGCGCTCGAGACCACCGGTGGTATGGCTTTAATTGTAGACAACTTAGTTGCCAGCTTAGGCGGCGCACCACCCCTTATCATGATGGCCGCGCTCTTTGTGCTCACCTCCGCCTTTTCCCAAGTGATGTCTAACACGGCAACAACTGTCTTGCTGGCACCAATTGCGTTTGAGATCGCGCAACAAGTTGGTGTTTCTCCCGCCAGCTTCCTGATGACCGTCGCCATTGCTGCATCAACGGCGTTTGCAACACCCATTGCCTCACCTGTAAACACATTAGTCCTTAACCCCGGCAACTACCGTTTCAATGACTTTGCCAAAATTGGTATTCCTTTACAGCTTGTGTTACTGATTGCTTCCCTCATCGTTGTGCCGTTATTTTTCCCGTTTTAGATTAGGCATTCAAGGCGTTTGTCGCAACGTTAAGGTTCCTTGGTTACGGCATCTCACGGTTGATTCAAGTAATGATAGTCACATCACTTGCAAATTATTAGAACGGCTCTGAGCAAGGTTGCTGATATCAACCTTGCTAATCTGCATAAGCAAATGTAATTAACCTCTTTATACTGTACTGACATCTTTGTGGTCACTACTAGACCTGCCCCTCCTTCAGCAGACTGTCCACAACCCACTTAGGGCGAGGGCAGTCTGCTTTTACGTCAACAAGTGATACGCACTTACTGCAATCCTCACACCATCTCGGGGTAAACTGAGATTACTATGGCCCAA
>JBCCBI010000264.1:0-7976 GCA_039034155.1 Deinococcota bacterium
CAGTTGGGTTGCGCTGCTTTCATCTCCACTGCTTGCTGACCTTGTTTGTCAACCCAGACACCACACGGACCGCCTTGCTCACTGGTTCCTAGCGCAACCTCGTGACCGTCAAAATTTAACAACGGATGATAAAACTTAGCAACTTTCTCAGCCTCACCAACGACATAGTGGGCAATGAGCGCACGCCGAAAGCGGTCACTGGTGTTGGGACCGCTACCGTGAATGACTTGACCATTAAAAAAGAGCACGTCGCCGGGGTGCATGGTGGCATTTTGAGGCTGCATGCCCTCAGCTAGCGGGACGGTTTCGTTAGTAAAACTGGTATCGGTTTCAGCCTCAACTGGACACAACTTGGGGAGGGTTTGGGTGCGTGGTACAAGTTGGAGGCAGCCGCTATCTTCGTCACAAGTATCAACAGCCATCCAGGCAGCGAGGCAGGTGCCGGGGTAAACCTCGAGCGAGCGTTGGTCTTGATGGAGTGCTTGCCCACGGGCACCGGGCGGTTTGAAGTAAAACATGGTCTGTGCTGCAAAAGGTTCACGCCCCAGTAGGCGCGTTGTCCACTGGCGCAAGCGGTCATCCAGTAACCAATTCAAACTGAGGTCATCCCAACGGTGCGGGTGAACCATCCGTGGATACTTGGCCAAGGGGTCTGTCAAATCGGTGATATTATCACCTGCAAACCCGCCTGTGCCGCTGGCGTTGAGGGCCGTAAAGTGCGTTTTGATGGCCTCAACTTCGGCATTTGAAAATAACTTGGGGACAACCACAAAGCCAAGGTCGTTAAAGGTTGCGAGGTGGTCTTGCTCGAGCATCACATCACCCTTTCTGAGGCAGAGTTAAGCTGAAACAGAGTTAAGCTTAACAGCCTCACCTAATTTACCCATCTGTGCGTTGAACTCTCTGGAGGATACTATGGATTATAGTCAGCTTAAAGGTATTAGCAAACCTGTCTCGAGGCTGGTACAAGGCGCAATCATGATAAATTCTCAAGATGAAGCTGCCTCGTTCCAGTTGCTAGACGATATATTTGAGCTTGGCTGCACAACCTTTGATACCGCCCATGTTTACGGCAATGGTGACGTTGAGCGAACGTTTGGGCGTTGGTTAAAATCGCGCGACCTGCGTGACAAGGTTGTTATCCTCGGCAAAGGTGCCCACCACAATGCCGACCGCAAACGGGTCACACCCTTTGACATTACGGCAGACTTGCACGATTCCCTAGCGCGCTTTGGAGTCGATCACATCGACCTCTACATTCTCCACCGCGATGACCCCAGCGTGCCAGTGGAACCCATTATCGACATCCTCAACGAGCACCAGCGGGCAGGCAAAATTGGCGTGTTTGGCGCGTCTAACTGGACCCACACGCGCATTGCTGAGGCCAATAGCTATGCTGAGCAAGCCGGGTTAAATTCTTTTCAAGTCAGTAGCCCCAACTTTAGCTTGGCTGAGCAAGTGCAAGAACCCTGGCCGGGCTGTGTGAGCATCAGCGGGCCTAAAGGTGAGGCTGCCAGAGCTTGGTATAGCGAGCAGCAGATGCCTTTATTTACCTGGTCGAGTTTGGCAGGTGGTTTTTTTTCCGGGCGCTTTCGCCGCGATAACCTCGACAGCTTTGAAGATTATTTCGACACGCTTTGTGTAAGCTCATATTGCGTTGAGGATAACTTTAAGCGACTTGACCGCGCTCAAGACCTAGCTGAGCAAAAAGATGTTTCGCTACCGCAACTTGCACTTGCATATGTACTGAGCCAACCGCTCGATATTTATGCGCTGGTAGGTTGCCGCAACAAAGCGGAGTTTGCTGCCAATGTGGAAGCAAGTAAGCTCGAGCTATCTGAGGCGGAACGGGCCTGGCTCGAGCTTAGCACCGATACACCACCTAACTGACCTAGATTTACGTCATGCAAGCTGACCCCATAACTATCCTCACAACGCACCACCTTTTACTCAGACAAGTTGAGTCACAAGACAGCACGGCTTTCCTGAACATTTTTGCTGACAAAGAGGTGATGCACTATGGTGATGGCGTCAAAGATTTAGCTTGGATAGAAGACTGGATTCAACACACGCAGCAGCATTATCAGCAGTTTGGCTACGGCAAATGGGCTGTTATCCGGCAAGCTGATGCTGCCTTGCTTGGTTATTGCGGTTTGGAATACGCCAGCGATGTGTGTGGGCAGCCTGAAGTGGCCCTTGGTTACCGGCTAGCAAGGGCTTACTGGGGGCAAGGTTACGCCTCCGAGGCCGTCACTGCAACGTTGAACTATGGCTTTAGTTTGCTTGGTCTACGGCGCATTATAGCAACCATTGATCCTGGTAATGTTGCCTCAGTTCGGGTGGCGCAAAAAGCAGGCATGGTTTATGAGCAGGATGTAATCTACGAAGGTTACACGCACCCTGACCATGTTTATACGATTAAGAGTGTGTCTATCAAACCCCTCTAGAAGACTGTGCTCATGGTGCGTGCTGTTATAATGCTGCAAAAGTAACGTTTGATGAAGTTTTTGATGGAAGTAAAACAATGAAACTAAAAATTTATGATATTTCCATCTGAAGCTGCTCGAGCAACTTCAGATGCGAGCTAGGCGAACCCGCACAAGCCTGTTTAGTATGGCTTAACTTAATCCTGAAACTGCTTTAAAAATAAAGAATCGTTCTAGGACGATGTCGCAATGTGCGATAGCAGCCTGTGCTACACTCTTGAAAGCGCGTGGGCTATGTACCTTTGTGTATAACCTCAAGCAATCCTGACCGAGAGCATTTTCTTACCCCCATATCTTAAAGATCTAATCGGTCTAGTCCAGCGTTTACGTGAGGTTTGAGTTGTGTCAATTTTTGGCTCTTTTGATGAATTACCGTTTCCAGATGTTGTTAGTATGCTCGAGCGGCGCGCGGGATATTTGCGCGTCTGGAGCGTGGCTGGTGGCAAACGCTACACCTTTCACCTAAACAAAGGGGTGCTGCAAGCACTGCAGGTAGAGACAACCTGGCTTACAGATGTCTTTGAGCTGCGTGAAGCTGTTGTGAGTGTGATGCAAGCTAGCCAAGGTGAGTTTGAATTTGAACGTTGTGATCCTACTAAGTTAGCAACTGGTCTCGACCGACCTTTGCAGCAACTCTTGCTCAGTGCGTCGAGTGCAGTGGATGAAATTATAACTTACCGCAGTCATTTTGCTGATGTCAGAACGCGTTTTCGCCTGGTAAGTAACTTAGATAGCTGGACAGATTACGACCTACAGCAGTTTTGGCAACATGGGCAAGCTGCACTTAAACAGGGTGCTAGTGCAGAAGAATTAGCACCTAGATTGGGGATGGGTCTAGAAAATGTACAGCTTTACTTATACAAGTTGCGTACCCTTGGCGTACTTGCCCCGGTCCAAGAATTTCGGCAGCAAGCACAGCAGCGTCGGCATGCTGTACAACTTTCGACTCAATCTAGCGTGGCAGCTACTGCAAACGTGCAACCAGTAGTAGCTGATGTACCTGACTTAACTGACGAGTTTGCCGATTTAATTGCTTGGGCAGATGAACTTGACCAGAACTCGAGCCCTTCATCTGTAGATGCCGACTCCTCAACATCCTCACACCCAGCTAGCCCATATCCAGTTCACTCGCAAACACAACATACAGACGCCAAGCACTCCCGTCAGCAAGTTAACACCCCACAAGTAGCATCTCAACCATCCGATAGGCAGGAAACGATGATTCAACGTATGATTCGAGCTTTATCTTTTGGAAAGCGCTTATGAGCAATATCAATAACGACGTCAATAATCCGGATCAAATTAATCTTAATGACACTATCTGGTCAGACAGCGTCAACATACCTGTAGATAGTGTGCCCGCAGAAGACGGAACAGCAGAACTAACGGATACTAGCTTGATACAGCCACTCAAACTGGTTGTATCTGGACCTGTAGGCGCTGGCAAAACATCGTTTGTGCAAAGCTTATCTGAAACTGAGGTCGTTGAAACTGACGAGGTTGCGTCTGAAGATATTGGCAAAGACCGTACGACGGTTGCGCTGGATTTTGGTACCTTAACCCTCGATGGCATCCCGCTATATTTATTTGGCACGCCAGGTCAAGACCGCTTTGATTTTATGTGGGAAATCCTTTGCGAGGGTGCGCTTGGCATGATTTTGCTTGTGGCTGGCGACAGACCCAAAGATTTACCGCATGCTCGTAATATTTTGGAATTTGTTACCAGTCGTGTTCCTGTGCCGTTTATTGTGGGAGTAACTCGCCAAGATCTACCCAAGGTGTGGGAACCTGAAGACATTGCTGACTACTTTGGGCTAGACTCTCAGCAAGTGGTCGGTCTCAATGCAACAAGTCCAACTGGGTCGGTGCTGGCACTGATTGCCTTGTTACGCTTAATTCATCAATATGATTATGAACCCCGTTTGTAATGTACTTAGTTAATCTTAAAACTTGAGACATTAATTATAACAGTTTCTCTATTTCAAGATATTCCTGACTCCATGAGGAGGTCATTATGCCACTACGTTGCCTTGACGACACCTCTTAAGGTGGCACTCGACAACCGATATGCAGATGGTGAGAGAGCTCTTGCGTTGGAGTATACAATCGTACGTCTAATCCACGATTCATGATGTTGGCTAATTGCTAAGATTAATTAGCGCAAAGAGCCTTGAACACAACTTTCACCGTGTGCTATCACCTTATAACTAGCAATTCCAGGATAGATTCTCCCACACTGAATGGGTCTTTTTCGACTCGCCTAGCTCGCATTTGAAGTTGCTGGAGCAACTCCAAATGGAAATGCTTAACTTAACAAACGTAACTTGAAGGTCATCATCTATCAGGAGGATAACTACCATGAGTAAACAAGAACAACTGCAAAGCATTATTGAAGAGGTACGCGCTGCCATTCCAGAAGTAAAGGGTGCCATTATTGCCTCAACAGACGGTCTGGCTATTGTGCACTCACTCAGTAGCGGTGACCCCAACCGAGTTGCTGCTATGGCTGCAACTGCACTAGGACTTGGTAAACGCATCACCAATACCTTAGGCGTTGGTACTTTATCTGAAACAACTGTAACCGGCGCAGACGGACAAGTGTTTTTGTACGCTGCTGGCACCGAAGGTGTGCTGTCTGTGATTGCTGGGGCAGACGCTAACGTAGGTTTGATTCACCTAGAAGCAAGAGACGCTGCCAAAAAAATTGCTGACGTTATCTAAACAACGTTATCTAAACACTACAAGCTACGTGTATACCTGAAGGAGAAACACAGTGGAAGACAGAAAAAGTTGGAGTATTAAGGGTGAAGCCATTCAACAAGAGTTGCTCGAGCTCGTCCATTTAGACGACGCTGAAAAAGCCCTGCTGACCGCCTTACAAACTGAAGCCAAAACCCAAGCACCAACCATGGTACAAGCGTTTTATGACCGCCTTTTTGCGCACGATAATACTAAGGAGTATTTTGAAGGCGCTTCTATGGACCGCTTGCACAGCATGATTGCTGACTGGTTTGTAGAGCTCTTTGGTGGTGACTACGGTAGCGACTATGTTAAAAAGCGTATCGAGATAGGCGAGATTCACGTGCGTATTGGTTTACCGGTGCGCTATCCGCTAGCTATGTTAGATATCATTAGCAAGTATGGGCTCGAGGTTGCTGGTACTAGCGATCAAGTCGAAGCAGCCCAAGCTGCGTTCCTCAAAATATTATCGCTAGATGTTGCTGTGTTTAACCAAGCTTATGAAAATAATCAGTTACACCACCTTGCTGACCTTGTTGGGGGAGAACGTTTAGCCCGCTTGTTACTATCTGGTACAACCTAAACTCGTTGGGCTAGCTTAAGTATCACATGTGTAATGATGCTCGCTGTACTCATCTCTAACCCCATGAAATCCTCTATCTAAGCTGTAAACGAACGCATGAATCTACTCAGCTTTCAGCATCAGTAACCAAATGAGGGTTCAGGTAAGTATCAATTAGTGACTACCAAACAATAGATATCAAGTTTGAAGGGGAGAAGTAAACCTTACAGAGGTTTACAAGCTATCTTTTTGAACTTGGTATTGTGCTGACATGTTTGTTATTTGCTCCAGCAATAGGCATAAATATTGTCTAGGATGATAAGCTAAGTGTATATTTATAGCCTGTAGTGCTATAGCCTGTAGTGCTATTGAGGCAGTCGTTCCAAAGCATATACAGGTTACGCTAGGTATCTCCTGACGTGTGAGTTGACGACAGGTGAGTTGATGACAGGCGAGTTGACATAGTTACTGCTCGAGACCTAAACACATTCCACATTGAATTGAAGGAATAACGTCGTAGTTGTTTTATTGTCCAAAGATACGTGCTTGCTGCGTAATACTTTGCGAACACGCGTATGTTCCAAGGCACGCTACACAATACAAAAGCATTCTGGCATCACGTCAAGTTGGCACTACCTCAAGTTTTATCATAGAACGGCACTAGGTCATGGCAAACATCGCGGTCATCGAAGATAATAAAACTATTGCATTTCTCATCGAAGCACTTTTGGAAGCTCAAAAGCATCGGGTATCAATTTATTCAGACGGTACAAGCGGCTTACATGGTATGTGTGAGAACTCACCAGATTTACTCATATTAGACGTGGGTCTGCCTGACATAAGTGGTTTTGAGGTTGCTGAGCGTATGCATGATGATGTTGCTCTAGCAGATATTCCTATTTTGATATTGACAGCGTTACAGGACGTCAATAGCCGTGTGCGCGGACTTCAAGTTGCTGATGATTATTTGAGTAAACCCTTTAACAAACAGGAACTTATTGCTCGTGTAGATGCTCTGTTGCGACGCAGTAGCAATTCAGGCGGGTTAAAAGGACGGCTCGAGCTCATTGGTGGGGCCGGTGCAGCAGTACAAGTTGTGGCACTAGTTCATCCCAAAGGGGCACTCATTTTTGATGACGGCACAGTTGTGTATTTTAGTCAAGGGCGGGTGATTGACATCATCCAGCGAGACAAGACACTCTCTGCTGAAGAAGCCGTGACCGAAGCATTTAGCCGCCATGAAGGTGGGTTTCGCTTTGAGCCGGGTGCGCAACTACCTCAAGCAATCCTCAACCTAGATCCTATGAGGGTACTGCTCGAGGCGGCCCGTGTGAACGATGAAGCTGCAGAAGCCAAAGAGAAGCAACGTCAACATCTAAATAATGCAACTCAGGTAAGCTATGACGACAAGCTTGATGACACCATTGATATGTCGTACGGGTATGTTAACAATGTATTGAATGATAAGCTTAACAGTGAACGAGCTGGCGTACAGTACCGACATGCTGATGGCAAGCAGTCTGATGGCAAGCAGTCTGATGGCAACTATGCTGATAGCAGCGTGTCAACCCATACCGAAGCTACGGGACAGGCTACCCCTACAAATACAGGTGCCTATGACGTTAAAGGTGAGGCTATTCAGCACGAGTTGCTCGAGCTAGTGCACGTAGACGACACTGAAAAAGCACTGTTAGCAGCTTTACAAGATGCTGCAAGCGCTGCCTCAGCAGAAATGGTACGTGCGTTTTACGACCGACTTTTTGCCCACGACAATACCAAAGAATACTTTGCAGGTGTGTCCATGACCCGTCTCCACGGCATGATAAGTACGTGGTTTGTTGAGCTGTTCAGCGGTAATTATGATAGTAAGTACGTAAGTAAGCGTATTGAAATTGGTCAGATACATGTACGTATAGGCTTACCTGTGCGGTATCCCTTAGCGATGCTGGATATTGTGAGTAAATACGGGCTCGAGGTTGCTCTCAAAAGTGATCAAGCTGAGGCTGCTAAAGCGGCGTTCCTAAAAATACTTTCACTAGATGTTGCTATCTTTAATCAAGCGTACGAAGACGATAAATTACATCACCTAGCAGAGTTGGTAGGCGGCGAGCGTTTGGCACGCTTACTTCTTTCGGGAATTACCCACCATCAGCAGTAATATAACTTTCACATAAAACAAAAATTCAGTC
>JBCCBI010000265.1:0-7973 GCA_039034155.1 Deinococcota bacterium
AAATTTTACTGTTTACCGTAGCTGGCATCATGCTGGTAATGGGTGTCATCACCTTGTGGTCATTTAGTTTTGAAGAAATGGGCGATGCCATTCGCGCATTGCCCGAACTATAGATCGTTAGAGTTGTAAGGAGAATAAGGAAAATTATGTCACGCGCACACAAATATGATGTTTTAGTCGTTGGCGCTGGCGGCGCAGGCATGATGGCCGCGCGTTACGCTGCCCAACACCCAGGTGTATCCGTAGCTGTTGTTAGTAAGCTTTATCCAACCCGCTCGCACACAGGAGCTGCCCAAGGTGGCGTGGGTGCTGCGCTGGGCAACATTACCGAAGACCGTCCTGAATGGCACGCGTTTGATACCATTAAAGGTGGCGACTATCTGACCGACCAAGACGTAGCAGAAGGCTTTGCTTACGATGTGATTGAAGCCGTCTACGAGCTCGAGCACATGGGTTTACCCTTTTCCCGCACGCCCGAAGGCAAAATTGCCCAACGCAAATTTGGCGGTCACACCCGCGAATTTGGTAAAAGTGCGGTTGAACGCGCTTGCTACGCGGCTGACCGCACCGGGCACATGATTTTGCAAACCCTTTACCAACAGTCCATCAAAGACAACGTCACCTTTTTTAATGAGTTCCACGTGCTGGACGTCATTATGGAAGAGGGTGAGTGTCGCGGTGTGGTGGCCTATGAACTTGCTACCGGCGAATTGCACGTGTTTCACGCGAAATCCACCATTATCGCCACCGGTGGTAACGGCCGCATGTTCAAAGTGACGTCCAACGCACACGCGCTCACAGGTGACATGATGAGCGTGGTCTACCGCCGCGGCATCCCCATTGAAGACCCTGAGTTTTATCAGTTTCACCCCACTGGGCTTTACAAAATTGGCGTGCTTCTGACTGAAGGTGCTCGAGGTGAGGGCGGTATTTTACGCAACAGTGAAGGTGAGCGTTTTATGGAACGCTACGCGCCGACCATCAAAGACCTTGCACCCCGCGATATGGTGTCGCGTTCAATGTACTTGGAAGTTCGTGATGGCCGTGGCATCGGTCCAGATCAAGATTACATTCACCTTGATCTGACACATATCGACGCTGAAATTATCGAGGAACGCTTACCAGATATTACCGAGTTTGCGCGCATTTACTTAGGCGTTGACCCCATCCGCGAGCCCGTGCCGGTACAACCTACTGCCCACTACGCGATGGGCGGCATTCCCACGACCATCAACACCGAAGTAATTTGGGATGGTAATAACACAATTGTTCCCGGACTTTATGCTGCTGGTGAGGTTGCCTGCGCGTCCCTTCACGGTGCCAACCGCTTAGGGACTAACTCCCTTGGGGATTTGATTGTATTTGGACGTCGGGCAGGTATGGCTGCTTCTGAGTACGCTGCTGACGCAAGCTATGGCGACTTACCACACGATGCAACTGATTTCTCGAGAAACCTGCTTGACAGTGCCCTAAATGGGTCTGCCAAAGAGCGCGTGGCCACCTTGCGTAAAGAACTGCAAGACACTATGCAAGACAACGCGAGTGTGTTCCGCACCGAAGAAACACTTGGCACCCAAATTGAAAAATTACGTGAGCTTAAAGCGCGTTACAAAGATGTTGGTGTAGAAGATAAAGGTGAGCAGTTTAATACTGAACTTATGGAAACGCTCGAGCTTGGCTTCTTACTCGACAACGCTGAGCAACTTGTGCACGCTGCCTACAACCGCAAAGAATCACGGGGCGCGCACTCTAGAGAAGACTTTAGAGACCGTAACGACGGCGACTGGCTCAAGCATAGTTTGGTTTATAAAGACGGTGACAACGTCCGCATTGACTACAAAGAAGTCACCCTAGGTAAGTACGAGCCTAAGCCTCGAGTTTATTAGGTCTCGAGTTTACTAACCTCTCAACGTTTCCATGACAACTAGGATGTGTTTTACACAGCACATCCTTGCCCTTGAAGGGACCTACTTATGGCAGATACCACTGCGTCTAATGTGATGCAAATTGCGGTCAAGGTCAAACGCTTTAACCCCGAACAAGACAAGCGCCCGTATTGGGCAGAATACCGGGTGGAAGCGCGCCCCACTGACCGCGTGCTCGATATTCTTCACGACATCAAATGGCATATTGATGGCACCTTGACCTTTCGCCGCTCCTGCGCCCACGGCATTTGCGGCAGTGACGCGATGGTCATTAACGGCGTCAACCGTCTTGCCTGCAAAATTTTAGCCAAAGACTTAGGCACAACCATCAACGTGGAGCCTATTCGTGGTCTGCAAGTTGTCAAAGACCTAATTGTGGATATGGAACCGTTTTTTGATTCTTACAAAGCGGTACTTCCCTACTTTGTCAACAGTGACCCAGCCCCAGCCGCTGAGCGCTACCAAAGTGCTGAAGACCGTGAGCGATTTGATGCCACCACCAAGTGTATTCTTTGTGCAGCCTGCACGACCAGTTGCCCCGTGTTTTGGAGCAACGGACGTTATATTGGTCCAGCAGCCATTGTTAACGCGCATCGTTTTATTTTTGACAGCAGAGATCAAGGCACCGCTGAGCGCTTAGACGTGCTCAACCAAGCCAACGGCTTGTGGCGTTGCCGCACAGCGTACAACTGCACTGAAGCGTGCCCGCGTGGTATTCCGGTGACCCAGGCTATTGAAGAGGTTAAACGCGAATTACTCTGGCGTCGTTCTTGATTTATCTCTTTGAGTAACACTTATCAGCGCGCTCCGTCTGGGAGCGTGTTTTTTAATGACTGCTAGCGTGACTGCGCTTGAATCCAGCTCGAGATAAAGTCAATGACCCCCGGTGCAAAGATATGCCTACCTGCAAATAGAGCATAAACCTGTGAACGTAAGGGCGTTTGTGAGGCTAGCTGTTGATTAAACCAGCCTGCTTTTGTGAGTCCATGGGTTGCATCTGGCCAAATATGCACTTGGCTTGCTGGGTGGCTATCAGCTAGAAGACGTTCATAAATTACTGCTTCTTTGTGAGCATCAACGTTTAAGTCTTGGTCACCAAAAACTGCCAGCATAGGTGAACGAACAGCGCTAAGATCTGTTGTAGCATCAGCTAGATAGTTATTGACCACAAAGTGAAACCGTGCTTCAGTCATGGGTGTAGATTCATCTGTGCTCTGCAAATAGAGCTGATAGTCGCCGGGTGCAGTAAATATCTTGCTGTACAACGCTCGCTGCTCTTCAAGATAAACTTGAATCTCAAGATCACTGTGACCTGCTGCCTCAAGGCGTTTGCGGGCAAAATAGTCGCCTTGCTCGAGCCAATTGGTTGCCCCACCTATAATGACAAAATAGATATCTGAAGGTGCTTGCTGAGCAATTTTGGGCAAGACCCAACCTGCTTGAGAAAAGCCAATAAAGCCCAGACGGTGATCGGGTGTTTGAGTGGCTTGCCGGACGGCCTCGAGCGCGGCCAAAGCCTCATCTGCCCTGTCCGACATGGTCTGTGCTAGCCAGTCGCCTTGGCTTTCCCCCACACCTGCTTTGTCCCATGAATAAACACCAATGCCATTATCTAAAAGTGCGTTGATGAGCGGTAAATACGCTTGTGACGCAAAACGGTCTTGGGGTCCGTCGCCATGCACAAAAAGCACAATAGGTGGCTCAGGGGTAGCTGCTGGTAGCACCAAACTACCTGACAAGCTACCCATATCTGTTTGAAATGAAAGTGTCTGAACCTGCCGGCCTGATAAGTCAAAATCGCGTAATCCCACCAACAGTAAGATGCCAACGCTGACACATATCAACGTCAATACCAGAATAACAAGACGCGGGGTTGTTATGAGCGGGGCTGTTATGAATCGTCGCAAGTAGGTCATAACCTAGTCTTAGCTTACTCGCCAGACACAACCACCCTCGTGCGCGTCGTTGTTGACTTACATGTTGAAGGCATCTATGCTGTTCATTCAGCAATCTAAGAATCAGAACGGCTGTGTAGCTACATTTTACAAGCTAGTCAAGGATATCTAATGACAAAAGATATGCTGAGCCACTTTCATCCTCACCCTGATCGTCATCTTCGGGTGAACCAATTAAAGCGACACCCTCACTCACGGCAACAGCATACCCAAAGGTATCAAAAGCAGCACTGTCGTTAGCGATAATTTTATCAACTTGGCTCCATACACCACTGCTTACGTCTTGCTGAAGCACATACACAGCACCGCTGGCGTTGCCGTTGGTGTCTTCTTCGGGTGCGCCAATTAGCGCGGTATTGCCCGTAAATGCCACAGCATAGCCAAACTGATTGCCAAGGCTTGCATCGGTGGCAGTGAGCTTGGCAGTTTGCGTCCAGCTTATTGTGCCGTCGGTGCGGTCAAACACATAGACAGACCCACCCGCATTGTCTGGATCATCGTCAAAAGGTGCACCAACTAGAAGACGGTTGCCATTTATTGTAAGTGAGGTCCCAAATTCGTCTTGGGCGTCACCATCTGAGGCAGTTAACTTGGCTGTTTGGGACCAACTGCCGGTGCCGGGGTCACGCTCAAACACATAAGCAGCACCATTATTGTTGATGTCGTTATGATTGTGCTCGTCAGCGCCTACAACAACAGTATCTGCATCAATAGCTACTGATGTGCCAAAGTTGTCGTTGGCATCACCGTCTGCAGCAGTGAGCTTGGCAACTTGCTGCCAAGTGCTGTTTGTCGTATTTAGTTCAAAAACATATGCTGAGCCACTTTGATTACCCATATCGTCATCTTCTGGCGCACCTACGACAATGTGATTTCCTGAGATGGCAACTGTACGTCCAAAAAAATCACGGAAAGCACTGTCACTTGCGGTAAGTTTGACAACCTGCTGCCATGGGCGCTCAACATCATTTGTGCGAGCAAAAACATAAACGGCACCGCGATCATTGTCTACGGTGTCATCAAACTGTGCGCCAACCACTAGGTAATCACCATCAATATCAACAGCTTTACCAAATTCGTCACCTGCAAAATCCGCGTTATCTGGCATGAGTTTTACGGTAGGTTGCCAGGTGTTGTCAGCAGTAAATTCAAACACATAGGCTGCGCCGCTATTTGCCCGCAGTGAGTCGTTTTGCCACGCGCCAACTAGCACAGTGCGACCCGATATGGCGAGCGAGTAGCCAAAGTTATCGTCTGCGTCAGCATCACTAGCAGTGAGTTTGTTGTTTTGAGCGAGTGCTGTTGCTGATAGTGCAATCAACACGACAAGCACAACGTTAAGGAGCTTGATTAGTTTAGTTGATGCGACATCTGATTTTACAGCGAGATAGTTCGTGTGGGACATGATTTCCCTCCTAAGCGAAGTGGCTGCTCCAAACATGAAGCCTGCCAACGTACTAGCTTAGTGAGGGGGCGTTCAAAAACGTTCACACGTTAGTTAGCGCAAGTATGTTTGTACATCACGGTTGTGATCATCCAGCGTTAGGTTTGGATGAAAACCGCCATCTGGTGCATGTAAAAAGAACATGTAAGGGAGGCCGTCTGAGTTAGCGCGTTGCGGTAAAAATACCATCTCGAGGGCGTCACTGCCGGGGTTACTGATGGGGGTTACGGGTAAACCTCCACGAAGGTAGGTATTCCAAGGATGATCGACTGAAAAATCGCCGCCCGGAAAATCAAGCTCAGGCAAGTCTTTGCCGAGACCGTAAGCGACGGTAGGGTCAGATTCCATACGCCAACCTTCGTCTAGACGGTTGCGAAACACACCCGAGATAATTGGCATTTCGCTCACGCTACCAGCCTCAGATTGAATGACACTAGCGAGTGTGACCCAGTCGTGCACGCTAAAGTTTTGTTGCTCGAGCATCTCCCTCATATCATCAGTCAGCTCAGCTTCAAAACGCGCTAGCATAATCTCGACAATCTCGCTAGTGCTACTTCCCACCGGAATGTCGTAGCTAGCAGGAAACAGGTAGCCCTCGAGCGGCACGTCTTCTGGAATATAGTCTGGGCGCACCTCAGCAGGGTTGCGCAATACATCTTCTAAACTATCAGCATCCCCAAAACCTGCTTCAGCAAAACGCGCAGCAATATCCACCATGCGAAAGCCTTCGGGAATGACCACACGCACTGTCCGCGGGCGGCCACCCTCAGCAAGACGGCGGGCAATGTCAGGCAAACTCATGCCGGCACTTAGGTCGTACAGACCTTCGCCAATACTGCGATCAAGCTCATTAAAACGGAGCCACAAGGTAAACACGGTGGCGTTGCGAACAAGGCCTTCGTCAACGAGGGCATCTGCCACTCTCGAGGCCGTCCAACCCGGCATGACCTCAAACTCAATAGCATTGGACTTTAGGTCATCACCTGCACTGTCGCTGACGTTTTGTGAGCTAGCTACCGGGCTGAGTTGATTCATGGTGTAGTAACCACCCACGGCTGCCACAATCACAACACTAAAAAATAATGTTAGTAAGACTGTAAGCCATAAAGGTGTGCGCTTACTACGATTTTGGGTGTCCGGAGTGTGTGACCTGTTAACGGTCATAAGCTGTCCTCCTCAGACTTCAGGGATGCGTCAGTCTCTAAAGGGTCTTGCCCGAAACGTTTTTGCTGGCTGAGATGCTCCTCATTGAGCTGACGGGTCAAATAGCTTTCCAAAATGAGTACAGCCGCACCTTCATCGATGCGGCCTTTGTCTTGGCGTTTGTGTTTGGGGAGGCCGCTAGTAACGAGTTGCCGACCGGCGATAGCGCTGGTGTAGCGTTCGTCCTCGAGCACAACCTGTAAGCCTCGAGCACATAATGCATCAGCAAACACCCTCACCCGTTGAGTTTGGGCTGAGTCTCCCCCATCTTGACGGCGCGGCAAGCCCACCACCACAAGCTCAGTATTTTCAGCTTGCGCGTGCGTGACAACCTCAGTGAGGACATCATCTAAAGGGCGCTGGCGCAATTTGCCTTTAGCATTGCGCTGTTTGCGATAAATCACGCCCCGTCCAAAGGCTAGCGTTGAACCTACTCGACCCACCGCCATACCAATACGCGCCTCACCAACATCTAGCGCGATGACGTTACTAGGAGTTGTAAACGTAAACTGATCCATCCAAGTTTTCCAAACGAGCAGCTTGTAACAAACCTGTTAACCGCTCCCCCTGTGCTGCAGTTTACGCATATTTGTATTGCTGGATGGTGATGTTGCCCATAGTAGCTCTATATCTCAATTGAGATAAGCAGCAGCAACCCGACATTAAAAGTTGCCAGACGTTAGAAGTTAATTGCAACCTGCCGCGCACCCGTAGGCACTACATGACACTGCCTACAGCGTGGCTCATAACTTTCAGACGCGCCTACTAAAATGATGGGGTCGTCGTAGTGTGCAGGTGCACCGTTTACGAGGCGCTGAGTGCGCGTGGCCGCGTGCCCAGACACAGCGCAGATAGCCGTGAGTTTATCCACAAATTCAGCTCTAGCAAGTAAATCTGGCACAGCCCCAAAGGGTTCACCGCGAAAGTCTAGATCAAGCCCGGCAGTAATCACCCGTTTACCTTGGTTGGCAAGGTCAACTGCTAAGGCGACGACATCACCTTCAAAAAACTGCATTTCGTCAATGGCAATGACCCTAGCATCTGACTCCACGCGCTTGCGCAAATCGTTAATGTCATCAACGGGTGTGGCAGCTAAGCGCCTACCTCCATGGGAGGCTAAATCAACATCGTCATAGCGGTTGTCGATGGCAGGCTTAAACACCTGCACGTTTTGTTTGGCGATAAGCGCGCGGGTAACCCGGCGAATAAGTTCTTCGGTTTTGCCTGAAAACATAGGGCCAACGATGGCTTCTAACCAGCCCCCGTCAAAGTAGTGAAACGGCATACGTCAGTTTACCCCAGACGATAATGAGGTAATGACTATGGCAACCATCACCCTGTGCACAAGTTTTGTAAGAGTTTTGTAAGAGTGTATTTGCTATCTTCACCATAGTAATTTAGGGCAAGTACGCCTCCCTTGTTAGGTGACTCGGTCTTGCCGTTTAC
>JBCCBI010000266.1:0-7922 GCA_039034155.1 Deinococcota bacterium
ATCCAGTAACCATTGATGCGCCGCGCTCGGGAATCCACGCTAAAAGAACTCACCTTTGGGCTTGCGTTTGCAGCACTTAGCCTCTGGATTTGGCTGCAAGCACGAACCTTTCCTAGTCTGGGAGCGTATCCTGGGCCGGCGCTTTTTCCGCAGGTTGTGGCAGTTTGTTTAGGGCTTACCAGCCTTGTGTTTGTCATTCGAGCAGGCATTCAGCTAAGCCATCAAAGACATGCTTCAATCGCTTCTAAAGAGGCTACCAATACAGCCTCTATAAAATCATCACAAAACAGAGTAGTAGCCCTATTAAGTATGTTGGCAGGGCTAGCTTGTGTTGTCGTTTTTCCGTTCTTACAAGACCGTTTGAGCGACCTCAATATTGCTGGGGTGCGCGCAGGCGGTTTGGTGACACTTGCCTTACTTGGCTTTGGGGTTGCGCTACTACTGCGGGTGAAGTTGGGACTGGCGTTACTCGTTGCAGTTGGCACAAGTGTGGCGGTGACCGTAGCATTTCGGGTGCTTTTGGGTGTGCCGATTGGGTGAGGTTGACATGTCTAGAGCGCATATCTGACAGCGTCAGTTCAAATCTGTTGCAGCATTGGGTGAGGCTTGCTACTCTAGACTCCATTATTGGAAGGGGTCAAACTCATGCAAGCTGAGCGTGTCATCGTGACGACAGATGAACAAGGTAATATTCTAGGGCTTCCCAAGTTGCCGCCCAATGCTCGCTAAAAATTATTTTTACTACCCGAGATAAAAAGACGAACGCGCTCAAAAGGGCGCACTTTTTGTGACTACTAAACCTCAACTAACTACGCCACAGCCCCCAATAGGCTTCTGCATAGGGTAAGGGTAAGTTGTGTGTTTTGAGAATGTCTAGCACTTGCGCTCGGTGGTGGCTTTCGTGGATAAGCATGTGCATAAGCAATTGCTCATTAGTCATGTGGGGCAAGGTGGGTGCGTCCGTTGGTGCACGATTTACAGCAGCAAACAAGCAAGTGTGAGCATCCTCGAGCTGTTTTTGTAACCCTGCTATATCTTCTGCGGGGTCACTACCTGCGATTGGCTCTACGTGACTTAGCCAGTGCAAAACGTCATAGATGAGGTGCTCGAGGTGGTCACGGATGCTCATGCCACCCCACGAGGCTTGCAATGTCAACACGTCTGTAGGTAACGTCTGCAGATGCGTCAAGAGTACGTTCGTAACGTGGTTATGGTGCTGCCAATTACGCGTTATCAGACTCATGGCTCGAGCACTCCCACCATCGTCACGGTCAACTGCACTTCATCATCCACCGTCACCCCTAAAAAACTCGGCCGAGTCATCTCATAATCAGTTAGCAAAACTGAGAACTCACTGCCAACTTCTAGCTCTGTACCGTTTCGTGTAAGCGTTACAGGGAGGTTAACCTCGCAGCGAATGCCATGCATGGTGAGGGTTCCAGAGACATTGCCAGTCAGTGTGTTGCCGTCTTGCAGGCGCGTGCTGGTCGCCACAAAACGCTCACCCACAAAGATGATTTCTGGGTGACGGCGCACGTTGAACACGCTGCGGCGGGCGTTGGTGTCGCGGATGAGGTTGCCAGAGTTAAAGTCGGCCGGGTTGATGCGAACCTCGAGCATCACAGCGGGTAAGTGATCCAGATTTATGTCCCAGTCAAGTGAGGCAATAGGTGCATCCCCTTGCCACGTGGCGTTGGCATCCGAGGCAGTATAGCGTACCGTACCAGACACAAAACTCACAGGTTGAGGTTGGGCATTAGTAACACCAACAAACGCTAGCCAGCTCACCACCATCAACCAAATAAGACGACGTCTACAAAGTTGGGATAGTTGATAGAATTGGAATATTGTCATGCGAGCGGCTGATATTCATGAGCTTGAAGGTCATCTAGCGACACACGGGTTAAGGCGGCTTCATGCGTAGCCGCTAAGACAACGTGCGGGGCCGCGCTAGCCTCGAGTGCTTCCCGCCAGCGGTCGGCACACAAACACCAGCGGTCACCTGCACTTAGACCGGGAAAGTTAAACGCAGGCACAGGTGTGCTGAGGTCGTTGCCGCGTGCTTTAGTGAAGTTCAAAAAGCTATCTGTCATAACTGCACACACAACGTGGACGCCTCTGTCTTGCGGGCCCGTGTGACAGTGACCGTCGCGGTAAAAGCCGGTGAGTGGGTCAAAACAACATGGCTCGAGCGCCGTGCCAAGCACATTTTTGCTCGTGGGTTCAGGGTTGACAGCATCATCTTGCTGAGGAATATCTTGTTGATGGGTATTTGGGCGTGACATAGTTCTGTTGTAAACATCTACCTAAGCTATTGCACCTGCCTAGCCCACAGTTGCGCCGGCATCACCAAAAGTTTTTAAGGTGAGCTAGCGGCGTACTTGAAAGCGAACCGTGCCAACGGCGTAAAGAGGCGTGTCAGGTTCAACGGGTTGCACGATAATGGACCGTCCGCGTGCTTGGTTCTGGTCAAAGGCGTCGTTGCTGAGGCCGTCTAAAATGCTCGCAAATTGTGCTTGACCAATGTCACTATTGGCAAAAACTTGTCCACTTGCGTAGTCGGCAAAACGGCGCAAGGTCGCGTCTCGCAAGGGTGTTGCACTGGCAATGGCAACAACCGTGTCTGTGCCGGTCGGTGCGGCTACGGTGAAGCGGTAGTCTGCGCCGCGTGGCGGGAAGTATTTGGTGTTTCCTGCCCGTACAAAAATGTCACTTCCACTGCTGTCATAGCGGTTGGGGAAAATGCGTTCAACGCGGCCAAAACTGTTGATGCTAAACAGGTAAATATAGGCATCTATGGAAGGGCGCACGCTGATTTGTACATCTTCACCAATCCAATAGCTGCGAGCGTTGGTGCCAGAACGACCTTGGATGGTCACGTCTACATCAAAGCGGATGGGGTCGGGTTGGTCAATAGGCCGCACGATGATCGAACGTGAACGCACGTCTTGAGCGTAGCCAATGTTAACGAAGATTGCTGCTACAAGTGCAAAAACTAAGCTGATGAACACAACTCGTAATGACAAACGCCAACGTTGCAAGGTGCTTATCTGTTTTGATCTGCAACCTGTTAAAGATGGATAATGCATGATGAATCCTCTCGAAAATTGACATGACAACAAGATGCGCGCGCATCATTAAGGTGACGTGAGTTGTTAACTGAGTTGGGGATGTGCTCGAGCAACCCTTACCGGAATAACTTTAGTCTAGCCAGATGAACACAGCAGCACGTGAAAAGGGCGCGGCAAAATGCTCACGCCCCAACCATGAAGTTCATGATTTGTTAGGAATGTTTAGCTTGGCTTAGGAAACATCATCGAACCATCACAAATGGTGGGTTGATGATGTGTTGGTCTAAATGACTAAGGTTATGTATTGGTGTGCTTGGGAACGGGAAGGGGGGAAAGGGGGAAGGGGAGATTTCATCAAATACAATTTATGCCTAATCACGGAGGATGGATTATAGCCTTGTGGCATTGCTAATATTACCCCTGCTGATGTTGCGGCTAGCGCAATTGACGCTCCTGTTGAAATTCGCGGAAGTTGAGTTGGAGTGCGCCACTGTCTGGCGTAGTCAGTGAGAACGAGCGGTCAAACTCGAGCAAGTAGCTGTACTGTACCCGCAGCGCCTCACTGCCAGCGAGGTTGGGCTCGAGCGTCGTATCCCAACGTAACAAGCCCTCGGGACGTTCAACCTGCACATACAAAGCATCCTCACTTAAAGGCTCACTGGTGTCTAACAGTTCAATGTTGAGCGCGGCATCATCATCTGAAATAGGAAGGCGGTCATAAAGGCGCAAGGGAACACTTTGGTCGCTAAAGTTTTCAATGGACAAATCATACGCCAGCTCAATGACTTGGTTGCCACCGCGCACATCATCATCGCGGTTGGTAAGGCGTCTATTAGCGCGCAGTTGGGGGTCAGCGCCAAAGCCAAGCGTAAAGGGCTGCCCGCGCGCAATTGTTACCAGTTCACTTTGACCGACAAAACGACCGTCCAGATAGGCGCTTACGCTGCCTGCTAAAAAGGCGGTGTCGCTGTCGTTGGCGAGTTCAACTTCGCGGTAAATAAGCGGCGTGAGTACAGGCGTGGCGACAAAATAAAACTCGCCTGTGAGGTCACTTTCAGCAATGCGCACCAGTTGCTGGTCACGGCGGCTGGCCACGCTCACGGTATTGTCTAGGGTGTAACTGAGCATGAGGTTTTGCTCGGGTTCGGGTGCAGGCTCATCTGCCAGGTCGCCGTCAGTCGTAACTTCAAACAGTTCTAGGGCGTTGGCAGAGGTATTTAGGACAAAGCTCGAGTCCAACTTGTCACGTAGGTTGGTGGCTTGCCCAAGACGCGACTGAGCTTCTTGCTGGAGCATCATCATGGTGCCAAATTGAGAGGGTGCAGGGGCAGGTAGGCCAGCGGGGGCAGGTGGGCCAACTTCAGAAGCTGCTTGCGTGCGTGCAATACCATCAGCCTCAGCTTGATCAAGATCAGTAAAACCTGCGACTATGGCTGGCTCGAGCGGTAACGTTCCCAAGACTTGATCTTGCGGTTGATTACTTAACGCCACCTCAAACGGCCCAATTACCGGGCGAGCCGCACTCAACGTTGGCGTGGCCGTTGATAGTGTAAGGTTAACGCCTGACCAATCTTCGCCACTCAGTTGCTGGATGATAGCGTTGTACTCCACGTTGACCAGCCCCGTTTCACTGTCTGCGCGCATGTTGTACGCAGGCGTCCACGAGCTGTTAGTGACCAAATAACTTAGGAGAATACGAGCCGGACCAGGCGCGCGTTTGTCAATAAACACCAGCGCTTCGCGAGCGAGTTCATTGCCGGGTTGCTCAGCACGAAGTTGCTCTAGCTCGCGCAAGGTCCTCTCAATATCGTGGAGGATCACTTGTTCGTGTTGCTCTAAGTCAAATTGCTGTTCGGATAAGGTCTGGCGTTGGTCAAAACTGAATAAAGTGAGGCGCTCGAGCACTTCAGCATCTAGCGCCCCATTCGCCATGTCATTACTGGCGCGCCCACTTACAAACTGCACAAGGTCATTTAGATACTCGCGTTGCTCGCGGGTGAGGGCTTGCTCGTTGCGGTTGGCGGCAAGTTCACGCTCGAACCCTTGAATGCTATCTTGCAGTGCCGCAATTGTTTCATCTGGAGCGCGTTCAATAACCCGCTCGCGGTAGCGCACCGCGCGAACTTCCACATCATCTGGACTTTCAGCAAACAAACTGCCCGGTAGAAGAGCGTTAGGTAAGTCGCTCACGACAATTTCTTGTAAACCTGTACCGGCCTCGAGCACAATTTCCCGGCTTACTTGGGCTTGCCCTCGGTAGAGGGTGACGCTGACAACCTCACCGGGCAGGCTTAGGACATTACTGTCTGTGATTGCCGCCTCTTCTTGTGCAAAACTAAGCGTCATAAAGATAATGGATAGAGCGACTAGAACACGAATATACCTGCGTTGACGGGGTGAGAACATGTTGCCTCCTCGAGTGCTGCATGGTTAGCTTGGAACAATTTGCATTATGCAGGATTTTGGCTGAGTGTAGCTGAGGAAGCTGACTCGAGGCTGAATCGTCACAGATATTTAGCGTTATTTGGCATCAAGTTGATGGAGGCATCCATATGTTGGGCGAGCATTGTGATGGTGTAAAAGATACTAACGACTATCCTGCGAAGGCATCTAATAAACAGCAACATCACAAGATTGTGATACCTCCCTAAAAGCTGATGAAACCCCCCGTTCCCCCCTTCTCCCTTTCCTCCTTTTCCGGGTATAACATTGGCAACAAACACCAAAAAAACCCCACTCCAAACAGTGAGGTTTTCTCGTCACTAAGTTATTGTTATTGAATCAAAGAGACTAGTCAGTCACAGCACCTTGCGACGCGCTCGAGACCAGCTTGGCATATTTCGCCAGCACCCCGCGCTTGTAACGCCCTTCGGGAGGTTGCCATGCTTCGCGGCGTTTAGCTAGCTCAGCGTCATCAATATTAACTTGAAGTAAGCGCGCTTCAGCATCAATCGTGATGCTGTCACCGTTTTCAACGAGCCCAATGGTGCCACCCACAAACGCTTCTGGTGCCACGTGTCCAACAACTAGCCCATATGAACCACCCGAAAAACGCCCGTCGGTGATGAGTCCAACCGAGTCACCCAAGCCTTTACCAATAATCGCACTAGTTGGCGAGAGCATCTCGCGCATGCCCGGGCCGCCTTTGGGACCTTCGTAGCGCACGACAATGACATCACCTGCTTGAACGCGGTCTTCGATGATGGCATCCATGGCTTCTTCTTCGGAGTCAAAGACCTTGGCTGGTCCCGTCATCTTGGTACTTTTGAGGCCGCTAATTTTGGCGACGGCACCTTCTTCTGCCAAGTTACCTTTAAGAATCGCTAAGTGTCCGTGGGGGTATTTAGGGTTGTTAATCGGTAGCACAACGTCTTGACCTTCGGGTGGTGTGGCAGATACATGCGCCAGGCTTTCAGCAATAGTTTTGCCTGTGACCGTCATGCAGTCGCCGTGGAGTAGACCTTGCTCTAAGAGCATTTTCATAATGAGCGGGATGCCGCCAACCTTGTGTAAATCCGTCGCCATGTATTTGCCAGATGGTTTCATGTCCGCAACGTGCGGGACGCGGCTACGAATGCGCTCAAAGTCGTCGATAGTCAAGTCAATTTCTAAGGTGTGGGCAATTGCTAGTAAATGCAACACAGCATTGGTGGAGCCGCCCACGGCCATAATCACGCTGATGGCATTCTCAAATGACTTCTTGCTGATGATGTCTTTAGGGCGCAAATCTTCTTCGATCATGCGTAGCAGCACGTCGCCACTTTCAGCGGCGCTGTCGTGCTTTTCGCGGTCTTCGGCAGCCATCGTAGACGAATACGGCAAGCTCATGCCCATCGCTTCAAATGCGCTAGACATGGTGTTGGCGGTATACATGCCGCCGCAAGAGCCTTTACCAGGACAGGCACGTTTTTCAATCTCGGTGAAGTCTTCTCGAGGCAGTTTCCCTGCGTTAAACTCGCCTACAGCTTCAAAGACAGACACCAAGTTAATGTCTTGCCCTTTGTAGGTGCCGGGTTTAATGGTCCCGCCGTACACAAAAATAGCTGGAATGTTGAGGCGGGCAATGGCAATCATGGCACCGGGCATGTTTTTATCACAGCCGCCAATTGCCACCAGGCCGTCCATACTTTGACCACGGCAGACGGTTTCAATAGAGTCGGCAATTACCTCGCGGCTCACCAGTGAACACTTCATGCCCTCGGTGCCCATCGAAATGCCGTCACTAATGGTGATGGTGCCGAACGTTTGCGGCATGCCGCCACCACTTTTAACCGAGCCAAACGCAGCCTCAGTTAGCTCGTTGAGGCCGTTGTTACATGGCGTCAGGTTACTGTGCCCGTTGGCAATCGCCACAATGGGCTTGCTAAAGTCGTCATCATCAAAGCCAACGGCGCGCATCATGGCACGGTTGGGCGCGCGGTTATCACCTTGGGTGATTTGCCGGCTGTTCCAGTTGAGTTTGGGTTTACTTAAGGTGTCGCTCATGACATCCTCCTTAAAAACCTGAATTGTAGGGAGTTTATGGTGTGGTCTTGTAGAGCCTGATGGTAACAGGTTTTTGAGGTATTTGGGGGGATTGTTGAGACGTTTGAATGAGATTTGGATCAAAAAGTAGACAGTATGCAGCGTTTTTTAAAAGTGAACTCGAGCCTCGCCACAGGGCACATGACTAGTCACACTGTGTTAATTTTTGTTTGGTTACGGTTGTGATTGAGTAGGTGAGTGATATTAACGCCTGATACCAACTCCGAGAAAACCCCTAATAAAGTACTAAATATCAGGCCACCAATGAAACTTAGTTGCAGATTTGATGATTTCAGGCTGTTGTTGTAGCAAGGCACATTGGTCAGC
>JBCCBI010000267.1:0-7891 GCA_039034155.1 Deinococcota bacterium
GGCAGAATAAACCATCTAGTACAGAAAGGCCGTCTACGAAGCCGTAGCGTTCGCTGAATACTTGTGGGTATTCCGGAAGGCCATCGATGGTTTCTGTTTTTACTCCGTCAAAATTTTCTTTAATTGAAAAATTGGTACTGTTGCCTAGCGAAGCATCTATGCGTTTCACTAAACTCAAATTGAGCTTCCAAAGGGTAGGGGGGCGCCGTCGTGCCACGGCGAAGAGCTCCTCTGCGTAGGTATCTGTGCCAGCAGGCGTGTCCCATGTGACCCTCGCACCAAACACCTGCTGTGTGTGTTGAACGTTTTGTGGCACAGCTCGAGCACTGTCATCAAGTGTTAGTACTGTAATTGACTCAGACCAACCGTTGTCAAATTCCTGTTGCTGGACAGCATCTGCGACGCCGTCATCGTCTGTGTCCACATTGCGAGTTTGATTGTAAAAAACTTTCAGTTCAACGATGTAACGCTGGCCTAGCTCGAGTCCAGTAATAGTGTAGTCTTGCGGGTCTACTGGCTGGCGCAAAAGTTCAGCAGACTCTGTCCACTCGGTTGCATCTTCTTTTTTGTGACGAATCTGAAACTTAGTTACTGCCGTGTAATCCCAGTTCCAAGGCTGGTCTGTGGGCTGTGACCACTCCACGAGCACATCGTTGCCGTCTGGACAGGGCGTAGCACTCAGTAGCTGTGGTGTGGCTGTGAGTGTGTAAGCAAGTGTAAGCGCCTCTGTACCGCCCGCGCCTTCTAATTCTTCGTGTAGCCAATCGCTAAATTCATTGCGGCTTTGCGTCCCTACGGGGTCAATGCTGGAGCTTGGCAGACCTGCGGGCTGACTCCCCACAGATGCGCCTGGTATCGCCCTATAATAGTCATCGTTTTCAATCGTGTGATAACGCAAGCGTTTTAACGCGTCGCGCTTAACCTCATCCAATCCGTCATAGGTCGCGGGGTCAAAAGTACCACCTTGGGCACCGCCTTCAAACGTCTCGTCTTGACCGTCGTAAGTTCGCAAACAACTATTAGGCACAAGCGTGCTATAAGCGTTTGCGTCCGTACTAGGTAGGTTGTTTGCCCGGTCAAGGGTCTTGCGCATTTGCACGGGTGTTTGACGTTCTTCAATGGCGTCAATTTTGTGCAGCTCTGTGCGGTCCCATAGCTCGCTGTCAGCATTAAAAAGCTCGTTGCTACAATCTTTGTAAGCGTCTAGGCTTACAAAACCGTCAGCATCAAACGGTACAAGCGGGTCAATACGACGGACATCGCCTAGTTTATCAAGCTTATCCTCATGCTCGTCTAGACGTGAGCTGTTATTACGAATGCGACGGTTTCTTTCACGCTCGTTATGTTGAAATTCTAAAGCTTTGCGCCCCACAACAAGTGATGTCTCAAGCCCGTCACTTGTGAGCTTGTAATCAGCTTGATAAACATCATAAGTGCGCACAAAATCTCCTGCATCATTAAAGACCTGCACGCGTTTAGGTGGTGGTGCGTAATCATTGCGGTATAACTCAAGCGTACCCTCAGCATCTGTTGCCTTTTCGTTGACTAGCAAGTTGTTGAGATAAGTTTGAATCTCAATAATGCTGCCAAGCTCTGCAGGAATGTCTACAGACTTTTGAATTTCGCCATACTGGTTTATTAAAGCATTGTCGCGTACATCAAATTGATATTTGTCGCCACGCACGCCACGAATAAGGTTAACGACATTTTCGAGGTTTTCTTGAGGCGGGCTAGACCAATCGCACTCAGTACCCGTGGTCAACACGAGGGGCGTACCCGTGTTAAACCTGTCCACAAAATAGACGCCGTTTGCATCTACACCGTGGTAGTAGCGACTGTTTATGTAAGTAAAGATGTTTTCTAGTACGTCACTCAACTTAGTGCCACGACGCGACACAATCACGTTTGGCTGTGCTGTTAAGTCTGGCACTAACGCGGGGTTGTAAGTGATTGCGCTGCGGTTTGTTGCTTGGCTTAAAACGGTTGCGATGATACCTGTAAGACTTTCAGACGCAAAGTAGCGATTAGTTTGACTGAGCGTAATCTCAGCTAAGCGTTCTACTTCGCCAGCAAGTTCATAGACGTACGCCTCGAGCGTGTCGTGCTTCTCTGGAGGCATCGTGAGCATGCCACGATAAACACGCACACCGTCAAGTTCAACCTGCACAAGATTGCGTGGTGCTATGTCAATTTCTCGAGACACCACAAGCGTAGCGTTTAAACAACCACCTGCAACTACAGCGGGCTCATTGGCTGGAACCGTAGACCACGTGAACTCTTCAACAAAGTCGTAGTTATCATAAGTGCGCAATAGCGCACCGTCTTTGTCTAGGATGCGCAAGTTCAGATTCATATGCCAGCCTTAGCAGCGCGCCTTTGTGTGGCTGCAATGCGTTTCATAATCGTGTCTGCCAGTTGATCGTTAGTCTGATTTGCGCCGTTCACATTGATGGTGTAATTGTTGTTACTAGTTGTGTTGTTAGCAATGCTGTTGCGGCTATCTGGGCGGGGACCGCTAGATACGCCCATCTCTGGCATAGCAGCTCGAGTCATGTCGCGTGTGGCGGCTTCTACGGCTGGGATACCTTTTCGCTGCCCAACAGCCAACCCTTGTGGTAGCCACAAGCCGAATTGTGTCATCACCTTAGAAGGGCTACCAAAATCAAACGCATTTTGCATGATGTCTTTAATGCCTTGTGCAAGGTCAATCATTGGACCAAAAGCAAAATTAAACGCAGTTTTGATCCCACGTCCTATACCTTCAATAAGCCATTTGCCAGCGTTTACGCCCCAATCAACAAGCTCAGGCCACCAACCTTGTACCCACGTGCGAAAACCCATAAAGTCAGTCATCCAAGCGCCTGTAAGCAGCGTTGCTGCGCCAATTGCCCAGCCCACGGGTCCAGTTAAAACGGCTAGCGCTCCCTTGAGTACCCCTAAACCGCCTGCGCCTGCTGTCGCTGCTGTACCAATACCTCCAAAAGCTGCTGTAGCCCCTGTAGTCGCTGCCGTGGTAGCTGTAACGGCTGGCCCTACTGTTGCTATCGTTGCCACAAGTGAAGCAACTTGTAGGACTGTTGGTCCAATTGCCATTGCTAGAGCTGTCACCACGACTGTAGTGGTTTGCATTGGCTCAGGAATCTTAGTAAACCAGTTCATGAGACGCTCACCCGTGTTCAGTAACGCCATGAACACATCTGCACCAATTTCAACGGCACGTGACAAGTTGCCAATCACACTGCGTATCAGTTCTTCATTGCCGGCAAGGTTACGGACAAACGCGGCTAGACGGTCCACCTGTTCTTCTATGACGCCGCCTATGTTGCCTTGAAAGACGGCAATCTGTAAGCCTTCCCATGCACTTTTAAGTTCTTTGAGCGCACCGTTTAAGCCTTGCATTTGAGTATTAGCCACAGCTTGAGCGGTGCCGCCGGATGCCTCGAGTTCGCTTGTAAGATTTACAAGCGCGTCACTACCTTGTCCGATAAGCACTGCCATGCCAGGACCAGCGCGTTGCCCAAAAATAGTCATTAAGTTTGCGACATACTGGGACTGGCTACCCATAGCGCCAATGAGTTGCTCAGCGCTAGTGATACCTTCGTTAAGTTGGAAAGTACTTTCACCAACCTTACCTGTGGCTAGGTTCATGTCTAGCAACGCGTCTTGGGTTGTGCGTGACATTTTTGAAACATCACCAAAGTTTTTGGTGATGTCGCGTAGTAGTTCAACGTTACCCGCGCCTGCGTTTTCAAATTGGCGTACAACATCAGTAAGTCCCACAAAGTTGCCGTTGGCATCCATTGCAGAAACGCCCATAGCTTTTAAAATGTCCCCCGCTTGATCTGTGGGGTTAATTAGCCTAGAGAGGGAGCCACGCAAAGCCGTACCACCCATCGTGGACTTAAAGCCAGCATTGGCAAGCAACCCCAACGCGGCGCTTGTTTCCTCAACTGACACACCTAACTGTGACGCAATCGGGCCTACATACGTCATAGCCCTGCCAAGTTGGTTTAAATCAGTATTGGACTTCGTAAACGTTGCTGTCATCACGTCAACAAGACGCGGTAAATCTTCCACCTCTAAGCCAAACCCTGTCAGTGTGTCGGTAGCAATATCAGATGCACGCCCTAAGTCCATTTGTCCCGCAGCCGCAAGACTAAGCACTTCAGGTAGCGCGACGAGTTGCTGATTAACGTCAAAGCCGGCTAGTGCAAGGAAGTTCAACCCATCAGCAGCTTGTGTGGCACTAAATTGTGTTTTAATGCCCATCTCTTCAGCTATGTCAGTGAGAGCTTGTAAACCCGCACCAGATTGTCCTACAGCGGCGTCGTATTGCGCCAGTGAGTCCCGTGACACAGCGGCTACTTGGTTCATGGACTCTTGAAATGCACCGCCCACACGTAAGCTATCTTGGATGAAGCCCACAGCTACTTGGTTAGCTCGAGTCATCGCGTTGGCAATACCGCCCGCCATCATTTGACCGCGATTTTGAGCGACACCAAGGGCCGCGTTGAGTTCTGTGGCGTTCGCGGTTAGGCGAATGTTTAGAGTCGCAACTGTGGCCATGACAATAAAAAAGCCGCCCGAAGGCGACCAAGTTTTATATTAAAAATAAGAAAAAGAGAGCCAATCGGGGCCTATTCCCTTGACTCTCGATAACTCTGTTCACTTGACATGTCCCCACCAATAATATGGATTCACATCAAATGTGTATAGATATTATAGCAATTACTTAGGCTGAAAATCTAGCATTAAATCACTAACTTCTGTTTTATCTTTGCTGTACCACGCGCTTCTTATCTCTTTGCGCACGACAGCTTGAATCACGTTGGCAAGCTCATGACCGTGTGGCTCAAGACTGTCGTACATGAGCATTTCAGTAATTTCACGGCTGTCTTTACAAGCCGCAATTAGTTCGCTTCGAGTTTTGCCTCGGATGGTTGCGGCTCGCCAGATTCGTCTAAGGTACTTGCCTTTCCCATTGACTCGGTGAGTTCGGCCTCATCTGATTCGGTTATGCCTGATAGTTCAGCAGCGACATTGTAAATTCTGTTAATAGTGCGTGATGGCATAAGAGCGATTTTAGTCAATGTGGCTTGGTCATCACCAAAAATACGCTTACCCGTCTCTTTATTGATGACGCATTTAGCGACCAATGTAGCCCTAAACAAGCCATTGCTAGCAAGTGGGCTGGCATTGGCTTTGGTAGCACCCTTGGCTACTTTAGCCTCAAACTTGTCACGCTCACCAGCAGTCATTGCTTTGACGGTGATTACACCTGCTGTGGTCACTACATCGCGTTGCTCGAGTTGAAAACTGCCAAAAAATTGCTCAGCGTTAGTGATTTGGCTCATGCTGCCGCCTCTTCTACTTTGGTGATGCTGCTAACCACACGAAGGTTGCCTTCATAACGCCTGTAAGAATTGTCGCCAGTAGGCTCAATAGGTTGTGATGAAAGCTCAAAAGACGCGTCAAATGTCCAGCTAGCAGGCACTGTGTTAGTGCTGTCGTAAATTGGGGCTTCGATTTTCATAGCTGTTTTTGTGCCCGCTTTTGCGAGTGCAACCATCGCATTGTGCGTTGCGTCGTTAGGGTCAAAAAAGCACGTGAATGCAATGCCGTCACCCTGCATTTGGCGACCTGGTGACGTTTCATCCGCGAACTGACTACCCATTGAGGTCGTATCAATTTGCTCCCGCATTGCAAGCTTAGAATCGGGGTCTTCAATAGTAATTGTGTTTTCGTACTCGGCATACGTCGGAGTGGCATCTGTCAATGCGCCCGACGTATCAAACAGAAGTTTAAAGTCTCCTGCAAATACCTTGTTTGCCATATAACCTCACAAAACAACCGAGACATAAGCCTCGACGAGAATGTACTCTTTGTTGTTGATTTTTGCTGCCCGCTTCGTCATGCGCGTAAGCCGAGCACGCACAACGTTTCTGCCCAAAGTTGGATCACCTGCAATCGCTTCATCAAACGCTTCCACAAAAGCGTTTGTGACCTTTTCTTGGATTGTGGCGTCGGTTCCGGCTCGAGTTGCAAAAAACGACACCAGCACTTGGCCATCTAGTTCTGTAGCAGAGCTGCTTACAGCTCGCTTCTCTGCATCAAAATTTCTGTACACCACTTCTACAAAGGGGGCACTAGGTATCGCCGTCGAAACACCTAGGCGACCCTGTGGCAGTGTGTACGTCGTGCCGTCAACATCCACAGATAGTGCCAGCGCCATATCAAGCAGATATTGCAGCGTGACATTAAGGTTTAAGCTCACAACAACCTACGAAACGCCGTATCTACCGCATCTTGGTACTGCTGTGGTGGTGTGGCGTTAACTTTGGGGTCATAAAGTATTTGCCGTTGCGGGATGCGCGGCGTGCCGTATTGATGAACACGCAAGTCTTGGCGGTTGTCACCCACAAAAACAGACGCACTTTTGTTGTTAACACGCACTTCGATACTGTCTCGAGTTGCACCGCTATTGACCATCACTGTGTCGTGACCTTTTAGGGCAATTGTTAGCGGGGCATTAGGTTGCCAACGCCTGCCAAATGGGTCTTGTTCGGCGCGGTAATGCTTTTTGGTGTACTCCGCCACAGCATCAGCAGCGGCTACGTTGAGTTCGCGTTCTGTGGGTATAGCGTCTTTAACACTGCCACTGAGACGATCCAGCCCTTCAATCGCCACATTTAATCTGGGCATTCTTCAACCCCAATAGGAACGAGTATTTCATTAATGCGTGCGCATGGTGGCACGCTTTTACCTGTAGCCAGGCCTTTGAAATACTCCATGGCGTACTTGGCATACTTTTCAAGATGAGACTCACCTGTAGCTGTGTTGTAGTCCTTGTCAAGGTTTGTAGCCACGGCAACTCTGTGGTGCGCTATCTCAATCACATAGCGCTTGATTTGCTCGGGCGGTTCTTGACCTGTAACCGTACTGTCGTAACTACAGCCAACTTGCTCGAGGTACTGCCCAGCAAAAGCGTTTGCAGCGTCAACGTACTGCGCTACAGGAACGTTTTGCTTGGTGACTTGATCTGCAACATCGCTCAGAAGTGCGGCGGTTAGCTCGCCTTCTGTGATGATGTTCATGCCTGGACGAGTTCCTTAGTTACGTGCAGTTTCTCATCAATAAAGGCGGTTCTCTCAACCTCTACCGATTCGTTACCAATATTTGATTTACTTTCAGAATCAAAAAAAACCGCGTGCTTGTCTAGCGTCGCGGGATTCGTTCGTACTCGAATTGGGTTGTTAAGTTTTGGTTTGGTGTTTGCGGCTGTCTTGCTCGCAGTTTTGGTTTCACTCATAACTCACTCCTAAGCTGCCTGACGAGTTAAGGTCCAAGTGCCAAATTTTTCTGGCTTGGCGTAGCTTTCAACTTCACTAATCACAATGGCTTGTGTCTGGTCTTCAATGTAGCGAGTAGCTTCTTGGATAATTGAGCCTTCTTCAATGACGCGCTCGAGCCCTAACTGTGGAACCCAACCAAGTAGCTTACGTGAGCCACTTAAAACGCTGCCACTAGGAGCAAACATGATGGCGTCACCATTAGGTGTCCGATAGCCGCGACCTTCAAACATGGCTACTTGTTGAGGCGTAAGCTGCAAATTAGCTTGTGGGTAACGCATCGCTACAATGTTCAGCATCTCAGCTTTGTCGGCAATGAATACCGTAGGTGTAATGTCGTAGTCGTTCCCCTCGGCAATTAAGTTATCGAAGTCAGAGAATGACCAGGCTGTACCAGCAGCATCAACATTAAGCGCTGGGTTTGAGTTGCCATCACCATTAAGCGCCACAGTGATAGCGCGGTTGATTTTGACAAGCTCATACTTACGGCGAATACCTTCAAGTGTGCGAAGGTATTTGTTAATACGTGTACGGCGAAGAAA
>JBCCBI010000268.1:0-7838 GCA_039034155.1 Deinococcota bacterium
GATTGATGCTGTCATGACTATACCCTTCATGATGCTCAGCAATATATGTATGCGTATAGTTCAGCTGACTACTCAGCAATAACTCGCAGTATGCCAAACGGTGGTTGCTGTAATCCATTCCCTATCGTTTCATTTCCTTACCTCGTGCGTAAGTCCTACTAATGTTGCATGACTGGTCAACGTAGCTGCTGTCGTCTCCTTAGAAAGTGCCCCGCTCTGAAGGGGATTGAAACGCACTAAGGCAGCGTCTGGAACCATCACATTGTCTACGACTTAGAAAGTGCCCCGCTCTGAAGGGGATTGAAACTCTTGAGAAAGTTAGGCTGCAAGCTCGTTTTGTACATCCTTAGAAAGTGCCCCGCTCTGAAGGGGAATTAATAAGAAAGCGCACCCCGTTCGTGGGAGGTGCGCTTTTCTGCTCACAACCATCTTCAATAATTGGGGCAGCAGGGTCAGTTGGTTTATAGTGGAAACGTGAGTAACTCTATTAGCCTTGACGAAACTCAAGTCACCTTGGCAGACATCTTAAAGCAAGTTGCCCAAGGCGATGAAGTCGTGATTTTGCAAGCAGGTACACCTGTGGCTAAAGTTGTCCCTGCAACTGAATTACCTGCCCGACGTCCTGGCGGCGCAGAAGGCCTAGAAGTACCTGACACCTTCTTTGAAGCATTACCTGCTGATATTCAAGATCATTTTCAATGAGTTTACTGCTCGATACCCACACCTTTTTGTGGTGGTGTGCCAATGACCCCAAACTATCGGTGGCAGCTAGAAACGCGATTGCCCAAGCAAATCAACGTGTCTTGGTTAGTGTTGTTAGCGCTTGAGAGATTGCCATTAAAACAAGGTTGGGTAAGTTAGCTTTAGCTAGTCCCCCTCAGGTGTTTATGACAACTATGCTACAGCGGCATCGTTTTGAAGTGTTGGAGATTAGCTTAGCTCATGCTACAGCTGAGTTTGATTTACCCAGTCATCACGCTGATCCTTTTGATCGGTTATTGATTGTCCAAGCGCAACAGGAGAACCTAACACTTGTAACAAACGATATGCATATTGGACGATATAACGTGCTGACCTTATGGTGATTCTCTCTCGACGAGTGCGCTATTGCCTGTCGCTAAACTTAGAAAGTGCCCCGCTCTGAAAGGGCTTGAACGCCCCGATCATGGCTCCCGCCAGCGTCATAAAGATTCTCGACCTGCTAAAATACCTTTATGGACGTTCTAGATCGCATTACATTTGACCCCAATCAATTTGGCGGCAAACCTTGCTTGCGGGGTCTACGTATACCTGTGAGTACAATCCTCACCTTATTGCGTGACCATAGCCACGATGAAATTTTGACGGATTATCCTGAACTTGAACGTGCAGATATTGACGCCGCACTTGCCTATGCTACGTACCTCACTGAAACCCGTGATGTTCTTGTAGCGTAATGCTTTTGGTTGATGCCAAGCTCAGATAATGACAACTACAAAAACGCGCAACCTTAGTGGCTGCGCGTTGCTTCGTCTTGTTAGGACGTGTATTATTTTGCTGCTTGGGCTCGAGGAGCGTTCCTTGTCTTATTCAAGCTTGCTCTTTGCTAACCTATCTACCTAACACGCGGGTAAGCGCATTAAACTCAAGCTCGTACTTGGTTGGGGTTCCAAATACTTGGCATACCAGTCTAGCACAGGTTTGGCGTCAATTGCAAAACTGTAGCCTAGAGCCTCCCAAAAGCGTTTGGCTCTAGGGTTTTGCCCGTAAATACTAGCTAACAATCGTTTTACCCGCCCACTTAAGCGTGCTTCTAAATCTTCCATGGCGCGTGCGCCGTAACCACTGCGCTGCCACGGCTTGCCCACAAGTAACAAGTTGATGGTGGTGTCACCTCGCTCAGGGAAGTTCATTTTGTAGTCGAGGTAGCCCACAACTCGTGGGAGTTGCACAGGTTTGGTAAGCGCTGAAACATAGTTAGCATTCTGCTTATTAGCAGGGTTCTGATTAGCAAGGTTCTGGGAGCTATCTAGTAACCCCTCATGAGCGCTGAGAATAAGCTCAACGCGGCGACAAGGATCAGCTAGGGCAACCTCGAGCTCACGGCTAACTTCACTAAGTGTAGGCACCTCAGCACCAAGACGCTCAAAATAATCTGGCGCGCGTTTGTAAAGTTCGCAAACCAGCGGGGCGTCGTTCGGTGTGGCGGCACGGGTAATCGTAGGAGCCGTGGTCGGTTGCATAAGCTTCCTTTCATTGAAATGAAATGATCTTGATACTTGCTAGTATAGCCGATCTCACATGATTTTGCTAGTCATGTTCTTACAGGATAATGCAAGTTTATAAGATTGTGCAACTTGCACATTTATCTTCATCATAGCAGATATAGATGTACTAAAGCCTAGTCAGGTGAAGAATTTGTGAATATTATGCCGTTTTAACGTGTGTGTTAGCTAGGCTAGAGGTTCACATCTTACTGTGTTACCGTGAATAACTATGAACCGTACTCCGTTGCACAATGACCACCTCGAGCTGAGCGCAAAAATGGTGGACTTTGCAGGCTGGCACATGCCTATCCAGTATCCAACCGGTATTCTTGAAGAACACCTTGCGGTGCGTAATAAGGTAGGTATGTTCGACGTAAGTCACATGGGGCAATTACGCATTAGCGGGGCAGACGCACTGGACTTTTTACGCTTTGCCACCCTCAACGATCCTGCCAAGTTAAGTCCTGGTCGCGGCCAGTACAGTATGATCCCTAACGATCAAGGCGGTTTGGTTGATGACATCTACTTATATCAACTTCGCGAAATTGAATTTTTAGTTATCTGTAACGCCGCCAACGATGCTGCTGTAACTGCGCAGCTCAACGCGCTTGCTGGACCTTACGAGGTCATTATTGTCCACGAATCTGACCAGTGGGGACTCATCGCGGTGCAAGGGCCCGAAGCTGAGACGGTATTAAATAGTCTAGTTGATGTTGACCTCAGTGAGGTCAAGAAAAACCGTATTGTTCAAGCTAAACTAACGGGTGCCCGTGTCCCCTTACAAATTGCCCGCACTGGCTATACTGGTGAAGATGGCTTTGAGGTTCTTTGCGCAGCTAGTGATAGCAACAAGCTTTGGGACGCACTTCTTCAAGCTGAGGTTGTCCCTTGTGGCTTAGGGGCACGCGACACCTTGCGCTTGGAAGCGGGCTTTCCCCTGTTTGGGCACGACTTTACTGAGTCCACCAATCCGCTGTGCTCGAGCTACGCTTGGGTGGTTAAAGACAAAGACTTTTTTGGTCGTGACAGCCTCTGGAACCCAAGCTGCACGCGCAAGCTAGTGGGCCTCACCTTGCTAGATAAAGGCATTCCCCGCGAAGGCTACGAGGTGCTAGACGGGCAAGGTGAGGTGATTGGCGTCGTGACATCTGGCACTTTGTCGCCTGTGACGGGTGCGGGTATTGCGCTGGCCTGGCTCGAGCAAGCCCACTGCGAGCTAGATAGCAAGGTAAATGTGCAAATTCGCCGCAAGGTTATTCCAGCAAGCGTTAGCAAACCTCCTTTTTATCCTGCTAAATCTTCGTAAACTAGACGTTATATGTTTTGTTGCATTCGTGCTTAGCTTTAAGCATGCCAACCTAGCAAGACGAGGCGTGTGGCAACCTGCATGAATATGCATACGTGCATTATCATCTCGGTTAAGTTTTATCGGTTAAGTCCCAAAGGAGCAATATATGGAAACCCCCGAACATTTAAAGTACCGCGATACTCACGAGTGGTCTAAAGTAGACGGCGACGTTATCACTGTGGGTATTACCGATTTTGCCCAAGACGCTTTGGGTGATGTGGTCTTTGTGGAACTGCCCGAAGTAGGTGATGAGGTTGCGCTAGGCGACTCGATTGCCGTCGTTGAGTCGGTTAAAACGGCCTCGGATATTTATGCGCCAGCTTCAGGTGAAATAACTGAGGTGAACAGTGCGCTCGAGTCCAGCCCTGAGCAAGTCAACGAAGCCCCTTACGGTGACGGTTGGATGTTTAAGATTCGCCTCAGTGACCTCAGTCAACTAGATACCATGATCGACGCAGCGACCTACGACGACGTCGCTGAAGCTGAGTAAGGATTAGAGCTATGCACTACCTTCCCCATACCCCCGAAGATATTGCCCACATGCTCGAGGTCATCGGTGTAGACAGCATCGACGCACTTTTTGCCGATATGCCACAAGCCCTCCATAACCCAAACATCAACGTACCTGCTGGTTTGGACGAAGTAAGTTTGCTAAACCACTTACGTGACCTTGCGGCTAAGAACCAAACACCTACAGGCGGCTTGTTAGGCGGCGGCACACGCCAGCACTTTATTCCTTCGGTGACGCCTCATCTAGCCATGCAAAGTGAGTTTGTGACCGCTTACACGCCGTATCAACCCGAAGTTGCTCAGGGTTTATTGCAAGCTACCTTTGAGTACCAAAGCATGATGGCTGAACTTACCGGCCTACCAATTTCCAACGCATCCATGTACGACGGTGCAAGTAGCGTCGCCGAGGCCGCCCTCTTAGCCGTGCGCCAAACCAAGCGCAAACGCGTTGTCGTCAGTACGGGCGTGCATCCCGAAGCACGTGAGGTGATGGCGACTTACCTGAAGCCGTTGGATATTGCTATCAGCGAAGTTAACTTAGAACAACTCACCACCTCAACGGATGTCATCAGCAACGAACTTGGTGATGATGTTGCCTGCGTCATCGTCCAAAACCCTAACTTTTTGGGTTACTTGGAAACTATGCCAACCCTAGCTGAAGCTACTCACGATGTGGGTGCATTATTTATTGCCGTGGTTGATCCGCTGTCACTCGCTGTGCTCGCCAGTCCTGCTGAGTACGGTGCCGACATCGCCGTGGGTGACGGGCAAGTGTTGGGTAATCCAACAAATTTTGGTGGTCCCAGTTTTGGGTTTATGACGGTAACAGACGCCCTTTTACGGCAGCTTCCTGGCCGCATCGTCGGTGAAACAACCGATGTAGACGGCAAACGCGCCTTTGTGCTCACACTCCAAGCACGCGAACAACATATTCGCCGCAGCAAAGCCAAGTCCAACATCTGTTCCAACCACCAACTTGCTGCACTCATGGCGACGGTGAATATGGCGGCCCTTGGTCCGCAAGGTTTGGTTGAGCTTGCGACCAGCAGCGTGCGAGCAGCCCACACATTAGCTAATAAGCTCGAGGCTTCTAGCCTTAACGTTTTACGTGGCACGTTCTTTAATGAATTTGTTGTCCAAACCAACCGCCCAGCTACCGACGTGCGCCGTTTGCTTGCTGAGCATAATATTCACGCGGGTGTACCCGTATCACCAAGTTACGGTCTGGGTGATGCCATTATTTTGGCCGCGACCGAACTTACGCAGGATGATGACATCATCAACTTAGTAGACGCGCTCTCTGAGATCGATGCAAACATTGATGCAAACCAGGTTGACACACCAGTTGAAAAGGTACTCGAGGTCGCTCATGATTAAAGAACCTGAAGCTCCAGTAACGACCCCAATTACAACTTCATCAAAGCAGCTCGAGGCTGACTTCCCACTCATCTTTGAACGCGCTAAACCCGGTCGCCGCGCCGCCCACCCACCCGTGCGCGAGGGCGCTGACTTAGCTGATTTACTCGGCGCAGACAACCTCCGCCAAAGCCCGCCCAAACTTCCCGAAGTGTCTGAGCTTGACCTCGTACGGCACTACACCCAACTGGCTCACCGCCAGATGAGTATCGACGCCAACGCCTACTTTTTAGGGTCGTGTACCATGAAGTACAACCCTAAGGTGAACGAAGAAGCTGCCAAACTCTTTGCGGACATTCACCCTTATCAAGATCCAGATAGCGTGCAAGGGGCGCTCGAGCTGCTGTACAACTTGCAGAGTTATCTCGAGCAAATCACGGGTATGGACGCCATCACCTTACAACCTGCGGCGGGTGCTCACGGCGAACTCACGGGTATCTTGATGATCCGCGCCTACCACGACGCCAACGGCGAAGGCGACACCCGTACCAAAGTTATTGTGCCAGACGGTGCGCACGGCACCAACCCAGCCACGGCAACCATGGTCGGCTACAAAGTTGTTGAGGTTCCTACCGCAGCTAGTGGTGAGGTAGATATCAATGCGCTTAAAGACGTGCTAGACGAAAGCGTCGCCGCCATCATGCTCACTAACCCCAACACCTTGGGCATCTTTGAAACCAACATCCTCGAAATTAGCCGCCTTGCCCACGAGGTTGGCGCGCAACTTTACTATGACGGCGCCAATACCAACGCCATTGTTGGACGGGCTCGCCCTGGCGACATGGGCTTTGATGTTGTTCACCTCAACCTGCACAAAACCTTCACCACACCGCACGGTGGCGGTGGCCCGGGGACTGGCCCGGTAGGTGTAAAAGCACATTTGGCAGATTTTCTACCTAAACCACGCATCAAGCAAGAGGTTACTACTGATGGCACCCGTTTTGACTTTGATGAGGACATCCCCCACTCCATCGGGCGAATGCGCTCGTATTACGGGAACTTTGGCAACTTGGTGCGCGCCTACACCTACATTTGCGCGCTTGGATGTGAAGGTTTGAAAGATGTGTCCGGTATGGCTGTCCTCAACGCCAACTACCTCCGCATCAAACTCAAAGAAGCTGGCTACAACGTGCCTTTTGACCGCATCAACATGCACGAGTTTGTAGCGCAACCACCAGACGGGCTCAAAACGCTGGACATTGCCAAAGCCATGCTGGATTACGGCGTTCACCCTATGACCGTTTACTTTCCGCTAGTTGTCAAAGAAGCCATGATGGTGGAGCCAACTGAAACAGAGTCATTAGAAACCCTAGACGCGTATGCCGAGGTACTGGCAGACGTCCTCAAACGGGCCGAACACGACCCTGACTTTTTACATGAGGCGCCCTTTGATACACCTGTGCGCCGCTTAGATGAAGTCAAAGCTGCCCGCCAGCCTGTATTGCGTTACGCGTCTGAGCCCTCTTAAACAAGATAACCAGCTAGTATCAATGATAATTAGTAGGACAATTGTTAGTTTGCTTGCCGCAGCCCTGCTCAGCGTAGCGGGGCTGCGCTGGTTAGAACCGCGTTTGGTGTACATTCCTACGCCGCTACCGGGTGGTCAGTATGCCACAACGCCGGATATGGTGGGCTTGCCTTATGAGCGTCTCGAGCTCATTACTGCAGACGGCACACGCGTTGTAAGTTGGTTACTTTTGCAAGACGAACCAGACCGCCCGTGGCTCATGTATTTTCACGGGAACGGGGGCACGCTGCCGGGGTATTTGTCGTTTACCCAAACGCTCTATGACCTTGGCGTGAACGTGCTCATGCTCGAGTACCGTGGTTACGGTGAAAGTGAAGGTAGCCCCAGCGAACAAGGCCTCTACCAAGACGCCCAAGCAGCTTACGACGCCTTGATAGCGCGTGATGTTCAACCTGAGCAAATCATTTTGTATGGATTTTCATTGGGGACGGGCGTGGCAACCTATCTTGCCAGTCAAGTTCCCGTTGCTGGGATGATACTCGAGGCACCCTATACCTCTCTACCCGACGCCGCTAGGGCCGCTTACGGACCGCTACTACCTACCTTTTTAATGCGCAACCGCTTTGAATCTCTTGCTCGTATTGAAGACATTAACGTGCCTCTTCTAGTCATGCATGCAAGCAATGATCGAGTCATTCCCTTTGAACAAGGTCAAACCCTGTTTGCGGCCGCCAATGACCCTAAAACCTTTGTGACTTTAGAGGGCGGTCATAACACCCTTGTAAGCGACTTGCCTAATGAAGCTATCAAACAGGCATGGAGTGATTTTTTGGCAACGGCTTTCTAAACC
>JBCCBI010000269.1:0-7791 GCA_039034155.1 Deinococcota bacterium
AGCGCTGGTTTTACGGCTTTATTAGCTTGTGGTTTGTTGGTTTTATTGTATTTAATGCTGGCCCACTTATCGCCTCGTTTTTCATTAGCTTGACCAATTGGACAGGCGTTAAAACCATCGAGTGGATTGGCTTTAAAAACTACGTCGATATATTTAATGACCGACTCTTCTGGATTTCTCTAAGAAATACCTTTTATTTTGGTGCTGGCAGTGTCATTGGTGGCACCGCAGTAGCGCTGGTGATTGCATCTATCCTCAATCAAAAAATACCAGGCCGCAACGTGCTAAGAACTATCTTTTTTATGCCTTGGGTGACTACGGGTGTGGCTGTTGCAATCATGTGGTTGTGGATTCTTAACCCTCAAGTGGGCCTCCTCAACTACGGTCTTTCACTTGTCGATATTCAGGGTCCCGGTTGGCTTACTAGCCAAACATGGGCTATGCCTGCCATGATTATTATGGCAATTTGGCAAAACGGTCAAACCATGATCATTTTGCTAGCCGCTCTAAGTGGCGTACCCAAAATGTTTTACGAGGCAGCCAGCCTAGATGGCGCAGGCCCGTGGGCAAGGTTTAGACATGTCACCTTACCGATGATTTCGCCAGCGATGTTTTTTGTGGTGATTACTGGGGTAGTAGGCGCGTTTCAAGCGTTTGTCACCTTTCAAGTCATGACAGGTGGAGGCCCCGGCAACGCAACCAAGGTTTACCTACTTTACTTGGTAGACAATGCATTTAGTTTTTTCAAGATGGGCTATGGTTCCGCACTTGCTTGGGTGCTGCTCATCATTGTGGCGCTCATAACATGGTTGCAATTTGCGATTGGCAAACGCTGGGTGCATTATGAGTAGCATCTCGCAAAAGACACGTGTGCCTAGCTATACCCCAACCTTACCTTGGTATAAAAAGCAGGCATTTATTAATGCTGTTAGGATAACACTGAGTTTTGCAATTATTATCCCTCTTGCGCTTATTTATTTAGCGCCCTACGTTGGGATGCTCTCTACAGCCTTAAAAACGCCCAGAGAAATCTTTACATTTCCACCTAAGCTCATTCCTGATGACATCCAATGGCAAAATTTTCGTGAAGGTTGGAGTACTTACGTTCCTTTTAACACGTATTTATTCAACTCGCTCAAAATCACCATCAACAATGTCATTGGTAATCTGGTGTCATGTACCTTGGCTGCGTTTGCATTTGCGCGGCTCAGAGCAAGAGGAAAACGCTTTTTGTTTCCCATTGTACTGGTTAGTATGATTATGCCGTTCCAAGCGCTGCTCGTGCCTCAGTTTATCTTGTTTACGCGACTTGGCCTTACCAACACGCACTGGCCGCTTATGTTACCTGCCTGGTTTGGGTTCCCATTTTTTATCTTTTTGCTCAGGCAGTTTTTTATGACGCTGCCTAAAGAGCTGGATGAAGCCGCGCTGATTGATGGTGCAAATTGGCTACAAATTTTGTGGTATGTCGCTATTCCACTGTCTAAGCCTGCGCTTGTATCAGTAGCTATTTTTGCGTTTGTGGGCAATTGGAATAACTACTTAGCACCTCTCATTTTCTTGCGAGATGACGAGCTGTACACACTTCCCTTAGGACTCACCCAGTTTCAAGGACAATTTGGCAATGTTGCCTATCACTATATGATGTCCAATGCCGTACTCATCTTGTTACCTGTTGTGATTCTCTTTTTCTTTTCACAGAGGTTGTTTATTGAGGGCATTACACTCACCGGATCTAAGTAAGGGTTCATAATCAAACAGGGTTTATATCAACTTGATAGATCATCGTGTCTAAATTCTGTGTCTAGCTATGTCTAACATTCGCGCAGGTGTTCGTTTCCAACCTGACGTTAACAAACGTCTTCAACTGGGTGTGCATAAGCTCGCCCAGTTAATTCGTCCTACCTTGGGACCACTTCCACGAACCGTTGTTCACCAAAAGTTAAACGATATTGAGCTGCTGGATAAAGGTGCGCTTATTGCGCGGCGCATGACCAATTTGCCTGACCGGCGTGAAGACATTGGAGCTATGTACTTACGCCACATGATGTGGCAACTCTATGAAGATGTCGGCGATGGTACTGCGACTGCGGCGGTCCTGTTTACAACACTTTACGATGCCGGCTTGCGCTATCTTGCCGCTGGCGTTGACGTGAGGAAGTTAGGGGGCGCCCTCGAGTACCACCTCAAATACCTCCTCAATCAGTTAGACCAGCAAACCCAACCTGTCTCTGCGCTTGCCCAACTACAAGGTATTGCCAGATCAGTATGCCCAGACATCGCTTTAGCTGATGTGCTAGCTGAGCTAGTTCATGACCTAGGTGAATTTGGCCGGCTCGAGCTACGCAAAGGTGGCACGCAGCATGAGTGGTCATTTGTCGAGGGAAATTATTGGTCGGGCGGCGTGCTATCCAAACGCTTTCTGGAAGGCAAAACGCCTGCCCGCATTGAGCTGGAAGATGTTGGTGTTTTAGTCACCGATTTTCAGCTAGATGACCCACGCGAGTTACCCCCTATTTTGAAACAGGCCCTCCAACTTGGCTTTAAAAAGCTTATCCTGATTGCAAAAACAATCTCTGAGCGTGCCATCACCTTTTTAACAGCGCCGCAATTGCTCGAGCAACTTGCGGTTATCCCCGTCAAACTCGATGGCTTTACACAAGCGCAAGACAGCGCGAATCACACTGACCTGACAGCACTTGTGGGCGGTTATCCGGTGGTGAGTTTAGGCTCAGCTTCGTTACCACGCGCGCGACCTGATGATTTTGGGCGCGCTCGCTTGGTCTGGGCTGACCAACAACACGTGGGAATTATTGGCGGAGATAGTGACCCACATGCCCTTAAACATCATGTAAACTCCCTCAAAACAGCCTTTTACACCGCGCAAGACGCCGAGTTACGCAAAACTCTACGGACGCGTTTAGGCCGTCTCCTTGGTGGGACTATCACCCTGTGGGTAGGCGGGGCAAGTGAGCGTGAGGTTGAAGCCAACCAAGAGCATGCTGAACACACCGACCTCACCTTGCGAAGTGCGCTCGAGCAAGGTGTCCTCGCAGGTGGTGGGCGTGCCTATTTAACCTGTTACAACTTCCTTCAAAGACAATATGAAACAGCCAGCACTCTTGAAGAACGCGCTAGTTGTCACATGCTATTAACCGCGCTGGAAGCACCTTTACGCACCATGCTGGACAATGCTGGGCTCGAGCCATCTGAAATTATCGGCACACTCAAAACAGCAGGTGATGAGGTTGGCTATGATATTCGCAACCAAACGTACAGCAACTTAACTGAACAGGGCATTTTAGATGTTGCCAGTGTTCAAAAAGCCGCTTTGCGCTATGCCGTGAGCAGTGTTGCCCTAGCTCTCACCATTGAGGCAGTCGTGCACAAGAAAACGCCTGAACAGGTCACGGCACCGTAAATGGATACACTCACAATGAATACATCCACGATAAATGCATCTTCATTTGTATATGGATTGATAACCTTTCGTGATGTCATGTATGTGGCTCGAGCCTCAGGCTTAAACGCTTCTACGGACGAGGGCAAAACATGGCACAATGCCCTTAGCTCGTTGCAACCTGAACCTACTCCCATCACATGTTTGTTGAGCCATTCACAAGGTTTGTTAGCGGGGTCTGTGGGCGGCTTGTTTTCTTCACAAGATGGTGAGCAGTGGCAAGCTATCTCGTTGCGGAAACCTGTTCCGACGTTATCGGCGTTGGCTGTTGTTACTGCCCGTATGGCTAATCATAATGATGTGTTGCTAGCCTCGAGCCTAGCAGATGGTGTTTTTCGCTCAGACGATAACGGCCAGACGTGGCTAGCATGGAATATAGGCTTGTTTGACCTGCACGTACTATCTCTAATAGTTACAGATGGCAACATCGTCATAGCAGGTACAGAAACAGGGCTATATGTTAGCTACAACGCAGCCAAAGCGTGGGAGGCTGTTGAGATGCCCGTTGGTGACGCTATATTGAGCCTTGCGTGTCATCAGGGAAGTCTTTACGTGGGTACAGAGACACAAGGACTTTACTGCTTAGATGCAAATACGCTCACTAAAGATACGTTGGGTACACGTTTTCTAACTTCAGATACTGTTGACTGGGAGAAGCTCGAGCTACCTCGAGGTGCCATCAATCAAGTGGATATAGCTGATGAGCATCGCTTTGTACTAGTTGATGAAACTGTGTATAGCTATCAACAAGACGTATGGACAGCTATGGAAAAAGACGTAAGTTGCTTTGCACATATGAACCATCAACTAGCCCTAGGATTTTTGGATGGGTCCGTGCAGGTAAACAACGTATGACGCGTAAGGAAGGTGTTCACGAGAATTTTGATGTCGTTGCAGCAATCACTATTAAGATTGGTGCAGCCACACAACCCCTCTTTACCAGCCGAAAGCCGACACATCATGAAATGCTTCAATAATTCATGACCACTACCACAGAATTTATTCGAAAAAACTTACGTTGGAACTTCTCGGTTAATCTTTGGGACATTGCATTTATATCGTTAAGCCTTAACTTAGTCTCCCGTGAAACGGTTATGCCGGTGCTGGTGAGCGAGCTCACCGATTCAAAGCTAGCTATTGGGCTTATTCCTGCTATCTATACTCTTGGGTTTTACCTACCCCAGCTTTTAAGCGCCAATTTTACGGAGCGGTTGCGCTATAAAAAACCTATCACCATGCACCTTGGGGGGTGGGGCGAACGCTTACCTTACGGACTTATCGCTTTAGTTTTGTTCTTTTTAGGTGCAACATTCCCCGGGCTGACACTCATCTGTTTTTTTGTGTTACTTGGCATAACGTCTACAATGACGGGCTTAGCCACGCCACCTTGGTACGACATGATTGCCAAAGTTATTCCTGCTAACAAACGTGGTATTTGGTCAGGGATAGGACACGGCTTAGGCGCAGTCATGGGCATTTTGGGTGCCTATGTTGTGGGACGCGTGTTAGCAACCCACGTGTTTCCCAATAACTTCGCCCTGCTGTTTACGTGGTCGTTTGTATTTAGTGTGATTTCGTTTGTAGGCCTCGCGCTTAACCGTGAGCCACCAAGTGAGCAACTCAAACCATCTACACCGTTGCGCCTTTATATCCAAAAGCTCCCTAGTGTTTTGCAGCAGCACCACAATTATCGCCGTTTCATCATGAGTCGTAGCGTCATGCTGTTAGGCACCATGTCCGCAGGGTTTTACATGATTTACGGCACCGAGAACTTTACTCAGAGCGGTGCTGATGTTGCGAGTCTCACAGCCTTGTTAACCGCCGTGCTCATTGCTAGCCAAGCTATTAGCAACCTTGTCTGGGGAATGATTGGTGATAAGCGCGGCCATAAAACCGTGCTCGTTGTAGCTGCGTTTGTGCTTGCGTTAAGTGCAGTGTCTGCTTATTTAGCGCGTTCACCCATGTGGCTCATTATCACGTTTGTGTGTCTGGGTGCTTATTTGGCTGCGGAACAAGTTTCTGCACTGAACATCATTTTGGAATTTTGTAGAGATGAAGACAGACCAACGTTTATTGGCCTCAGCAATACGCTGCTTGCACCGCTATTTGCCTTAGCACCCGTGCTAGGGGGCTGGCTTGTCACTGCGTTTGGGTTTCAAGTTTTGTTTGTCTGCGCGCTTATAAGCGCTACTTCCGGCGCGTTGCTCCTAAGTTTTTGGGTCAAGGAACCTAGGAAAGGAGGCATTGCAACTTACGAATTGTAAGCATCAACAAGGTGACACACATGCAACCACCCTGATGTCAAGCAATCCTGATGTTAAGCAATCCTGTCAACGCATCGTGTGCATCATCAAAAACCTCAGCATATTTAAAAAGTAAGCAATAATGCCCCTCTTTTGGAGATTGCATGACAACAAATCAACGACAACAAGTTTTGGTGTTGTACCTCGCCACCTCTGCGCTCGACAGTAACGTTAAAGGCTGGAGCATGTACGACGGCACTGGCAAAGATAGCTTTACAACTGGTGATGCGTCGGGAGATGACGCAGGCAGCGTGAGCGCAGCGCCCTACGGTACAGGTCTAGATGCCCTGTTAGACGGTTGGCGGGTGATTCAGTTTCCACAACTTACACCGCCATATCCAGGTGAAGAATACAGTACATCATTTATGAAAAATGAATTTATCTTTGAGAAGTTGGAGGCGATGTAATGGACAAAGCACACTTGCTTAATAACGAGCAGATGGCAACCTTTGTAGCTCGAGGCTTTTTGCGCTTTGATGAATTGGTGCCAGCTGAGCTTAACCAAGCGGTGATGGCAGAAATTGATGCGGGTGGCATTCAAGGCGCACCAGCCGGGACGCCCTTGTCGCAGTGTTACCAAGGCTCGAGCATCCGCAAGCTCCTCGATATGCCTGAAATTCAGGGCATCATTCATAGTTTAGTAGGTGCTGACCCGCTGTTTGACCACGATGCTGTCCACGTGCGCGAACCCAATCAAGGCAGCGCCCAAGGTATGCACGCCGATTCCATCATCGACACCCGAATGGACTTTGATGTTCAACTGATGTACTTTCCGCACGATATTCCGTTGGAAATGGGCGGCACCCTGCTACTTCCCGGCAGCCACTACCGCCGCGTGAATGAAATGGACATTGCCCGCTACCAAAACATGTTGGGACAAGTCTCGATGGTGTGTAAAGCAGGCACAATTCTAGTGTTGCACCACGGGATTTGGCACTGTGGGCGGCAGAATAAAACGGATAAAAAACGCTATATGTTCAAGGTTCGCTTAAACCCCCAAGAGCCTCAGGTGAAGTTGTGGAATACGGATGGGCTCGAGGACGCTGGTGGCAGCCGCGAACTCTACGCAAGTCACAAAGACGAGCACGACGTACAGTACATTTTGAGCAAGTTTGAGCCGTGGTTTGAAAATGCTAGCGGGCGTCTAGAGATTGTCAACCGCACCAAACAGTGGCGCTTTTTAACGGGTGATGACAACTTTGACGTCCATTACTGGCTATCCCGCCTTGAAAACAAACCTAGTGAGGGAAGACCTTCTGCGTAAATTGAGGATTCATCACCTGTGATGATGGTTCTCGATGATGACGCTTAGTGCATTCGTTCATGCTTATACCTGTATTTGAACGTGATACGCGTAAAGTAGTGTTATGAGCATGTCAAAGAGTTGCTGCCAACCTGCTCGAGTAGATACTGCATCACAAACACCTGATGTTGCTAAAGATGCAGCATCAGCGGGTACAACTACATCTATACAACAAGCTCAGGAGGTCACGTTTACGCCTGAGCTTGTTCATATTTCAGGTGGAGACTTTTTAATGGGTTCTACCGACCCGAGTTTCCCGGATGACCATGAAGGCCCAATACGGCAAGTTGAGGTTGACTCGTTTTGGATGTCGCCATTTTCGGTTACAAACGCAGACTTTCAGCAGTTTGTAAATGCTACAGATTATGTGACTGAGGCAGAACGTTTTGGCTGGTCGTATGTGTTTTATATGTTTTTGCCAGCAGGTCATCCACCAACACAAGCTTTACAAGGACTTGAATGGTGGCGGCAAGTTTACGGGTCCACCTGGGATCATCCAGAGGGACCAACTTCGGCCATCCACGACCGCTTAGATCATCCCGTTGTACACATCTCTTGGAATGATGCCAACGCGTTTTGTGACTGGGCAGGCGTGCGCCTTCTCACCGAAGGGAGTCGGAAATGGTTACGTTGGAGCAGAAAATCACCCACCACCACACGCATAGTCAGAGGGAAGTCAATGTGTGGAGCGACGAAGAGGTGCGAAGACTTGAGGAAGAGGTCCG
>JBCCBI010000270.1:0-7774 GCA_039034155.1 Deinococcota bacterium
CTATGTCTATCTCCATTTTTTGAATATGAGAAGAAACTAAGTAAGCTTCTTGGGTACTTAGCTCGAAGGTTGCCTCGATACAAATCTCTTCATCGCTATCGCCATTCCAAAAGTCTGTATCATCTAAATCCATACCTAGAATCAACTTTCCACTTCCTACAACGAGAAAAATAATTTCTATAAGATTCAGCAGATTGGATTTACCAGAATTATTTTTCCCAACAATAGAATTCAAGTCAGCCAAATCATTCATTTCAATTTGCATCAAGCTTCTGAAGTTCTTTGCTTTGATAGAACTAATTTTCACTATATACCTCATTCCTTCACTACTGTTTTAACTTTTAGTAATTAGCCTTATAGGTTCTTCATAGAACCTTACAATTAAATTGCTTACCTGTGTTCTGTGCCAGGTCACAGAAACCATGTAATATAATCAGGCTAATGCGCGTTCTCTTTGCAAGTAGTGAAGTCTATCCATTCAGCAAAACCGGCGGCTTGGGGGATGTTGCCGGGGCGCTGCCCGAAGCCCTCGTGCGCGAAGGCCACGAGGTACTGGTCATCTCACCGTGGTACAAAACCCTCAAAGGTCAGCAGCCTCTCTGGATTGGCGACGTGCTCGCGCCTTTTGAGGACGGTGACATGACCATTGGCGTGGGCGAACTGACTAAAAATGGCGTCCGCTACGCGTTTGTTGGTCATAACGACTTCCAGCACGACAGTATCTATACCAGCGATGACGCCCGGCGCTTTGCACGGTTCACACGGGCTATTCCGCAGGTAGCAGCCCGAGTTAACTTTGTGCCAGATGTTGTTCACGCCAACGACTGGCATACCGGCTACTTGCCAATGCTGCTCGAGTACGGTTGGCAACTCCCACCGGGGTTTGTCCGTCCAGGCACGGTCTACACACTCCACAATGTGCAGTATCAAGGTTATTCATCATTAGAGGGTCCCCTCTACTGGCTCAACCTCCCCTATTGGCTAGCGGACAGTTGGATGAACCGTTTTGGTGTTGCCAACGCCATGCAAGCTGGAGTTGGTTTTGCCAATCACGTGACCACCGTGAGCCCCACCTATGCCAATGAAATTAAAACTAGCGAGTTTGGTTATGGGCTAGACGGCAGTTTTAATAGCATCGACTGGAAACTTACGGGGATTTTGAACGGCTTAGATACAGATGTTTGGAATCCGGAGCAGGATAGCTATTTGGGGAATGCTTACAATGCCAGTGACCTAGCTAGTAAAGCGCAGGAAAAACAATCGCTGTGTGATCGCTTTGGGCTAGATGTTGCAAGACCGCTGGTTGGGGTGGTCTCGAGGCTCGTGGATCAAAAAGGTATTGATCTTGTTCTGGACGGCATCTACCGAATCGTGGAACAAGGCTGGAATGTGATGATTTTGGGATCGGGTGCAGCAATATTAGAAAATGCCATTCACACTGCAACAAGCACCCGTCCGGGTCAAATTGGCAGCTATGTTGGCTATGACGAAGGCTTTGCCCATCACATTTATGCAGGATCAGACGCACTGCTCATTCCCAGCCGTTTTGAACCCTGCGGATTAAGTCAAATGATTGCGATGCGTTACGGCACCTTGCCCATTGCCAGGGCAACAGGCGGCTTGCGCGATACGATTGAACACTGGCGCACGGGCTTTTTGTTTGACCATGCGACGAGTGACAGTGTGCTGTGGGCTTGTTCGGAAGCTATGAAAGTTTACCGTGACCAGCCCGAGCACTGGCAGTACATGGTGCAGCAGGCTATGGCTGAGGATTTCAGCTGGCAGCGTTCAGCACGCGCATACGGGGATATTTATGAGATGGTCAAACGTGCATGAGTGATGACACTAACGCTACACCTCACACTATGACGGATGACGCCACGTACCCATGGCAGGATTGGCTCGAGCAAGGCAATGCCAGCACCGCCCTACGCACTTACCTAGAACGCGGTGGTGGCAGCATGGAAACTGAAAATGGTTTGCGCGATTTGGTCAGCATGCAACGGGCCCTGCGCGGTAAACAGTGGCAACGGGCTAAAGATGAACTTAGCGGCGGCAGTGAAGACGTGCCTAACAAAGATACGCTTACATTAACAGCGTTGGTTGACCGTATTTCCCTTAAAAAAGGGGTTGAAATGCTCGAGGCAAGTAACGAGTTGCTCGAGCAACGCAAACCAGACGAAGCTCTAGCCCAGCTCGAGAGTATCGACCTACCCCTACTTATGGCCGAGGTTGCCACTCAGCGCGGTACAGCCTACATTTTCCAAGGTGAATTGGAAGACGCTAAGCGTGCTTTTGAAGATGCCTTAGAGCGTGATCCTAACCACTACCGGGCGCTTACCAACTTGGGCAATGTGGCGCTCGAGCAAAACAAGACAGACGACGCCATCGGTTACTACCAAGCAGCACTGCGCATCAACGAAAACTTTTCCAATGCTCACCACAATCTTGGGGTGGCTTACCGCCGCAACGGTGAAATTGGCAAAAGCGTGCAAGCCATTCGCAAAGCGCAGCGGGCCATGCAACAGGAAGACATGACTACCGCCCGTCAAACGATGGCGCAAAGTCAACGCAAATACGGCAAGTGGATTTTGTATGGGGTTGGTGCTGTGGTGGTGTATCTAATTTTGCGTGCCAGGGGCGTTCTCTAGCAGATTGACATCATCAGCCAGATACAAAGCAACTTGATGCAAACCTGCTGACAAGCAACTTTACATGATGTTGATACAGTTAGCATCTTTTGAAATGTGCGTGATGACGTCATCTGAACTTGAGGTATATCAACCCTATTGCACAATTGTGAACGCATTTGAGTCCTAGGCAAAGATAATCCCATCTGTCACGTTGAGGATGAACCATCTCTAGACTTATCAACTGCTAACACATTGTTCCATCCACAATGTTATTAGTAATGTCTGTTGCACGTGATGATGTTTGCTCTGGCGTTATCTACGTTTGAGGCTACTCACCATCAAGTCGTCTTACCAAAAAGCCCGTGGTAGACACCATCACGTCGTACATAGCACCATCTTCCATCTCCACGAAGGTAGCTGAGCCGTACTCAGCATCGTATAAAAATTCTAGTTGGGCAACGCGCTCTGTTAAGTCAAACAGGTCCACCGCGCGTTCTGGTGCCAGCGAGTAAGTTGTGCGTGGTTGGGTTTGGGTATCGTCCAAACTGCGGTAGCGCCCTTCAACCCTGTCAAGTTCGTAAACGGTTCTAAAGCCCATCACATTGGCAATCGGGTGCCACTTGAGTACGTAGCCGTCCACATAAAGCTGGTCACCTAGCAGTTGGAACGCTTGCTCTGAACCATCTGGAAAGGTAAAAATAGCATTGTAGTGTTGCTCGGCAAGTTGACGGGTCAGCACCGTGGCCGCACGCGTTTCGGTCGTCAGGTTGGTATAGCCTTGCATGGCACTACCTAACACCGCCAAACCTGCTGACAAGGTTGCAAAAACCGTACCCAACAGCACCCGGAAGATAAACCCTAAGACCGCACCATGACGCAGCGCCCGACTGCTGTACACAAATAAAACCAACGCAACCACAAGTGGCGTGATGGTGAAAATGAGGAAATAGGGTAGCTCGAGGCTGTCTAGGTTGGCCGCTATCACAAAGCTTCTTCCCCTTCAGCCGGTGGCCAACTGCCGCCTAAACTAAGCCACGCGTGCACAATATCCTCAGCAACTTGAGCTTGAAAGGTAATCGCTTGGTTATCAAACGGATGCGGTAAGGTCAGTTTGTGGGCGTGAAGCGCTTGCCGGCCAATCACCTGTGACGTCTTACCATAAGTATGATCTCCTAAAATAGGCGCGCCCAAATAGGCTAGATGCACCCGAATCTGGTGAGTACGTCCACTGTGAGGTTTAGCTTTTATAAGCAGATAGGTACGCCCTTCCACTTTACTTTTGGCAATCACCCGAAAGTGCGTTTTAGCCGGGCGCGGGCTGGTACCGCCCACGGTCATTTTGTGGCCGTGGTGGGGGTGCCGCCCAATGGGACCATCCATGTCGATGTCATCATCTAGTTGCCCAACGGCAATCGCTATATATTCTTTTTCGGTAAGCCGCTTTTTGAATGACAAACTCATGTGCCTATGCGCGTCGTCTTGCTTGGCAACGACCATCACACCCGAGGTATCTTTATCGAGCCGGTGGACAATGCCCGGGCGGTAGTCCGCTTCTGCTGGGTCAAAGAGTTTGTCTTTAGCGAGGGGCATACGCCCCATAAGCGCGTTAACCACAGTTTGGCTGCGGACAGTTGCAGTTGGGTGGGCCGTTAAATTAGAAGGTTTATTAATGGCAACAAGGTACTCGTCTTCATAAATAATGTCTATGGGAATGGCTTCAGGTTCAATAAGCATGGGCTTGGGTGGCGGCAGTGCCACCGAAACAAGCTCTTCACCAGTAAGTTTCAGAGACGGTTTAGCAACAGGTGTGCCGTTGAGTTGCACGTAGCCCTCGAGCACGAGCGTTTTAGCGTAGGTCCGGCTGGCTTCTAAAGCAGCCGCTAATGCTACATCTAGACGCTCCCCCTCGGGCGCTTCAAACACGCGAAAATCCACACCCATACTTTAGCTCAAAATAGCTATATCTGACGTTGTCATTGTCTGCCAATACAGCGGTGTATCATGATAACAACCTCGGCTGTATTGCACTACGTCTGGCAGATAGTACTCAAAATCACATTGATAGGTCTTAGCCCGTCACTGAACTTACTACACCTCAGCTAAAGATAATGTTAATGCTAGTTGTGAGCAGCACAATCCTTGTTACTATAAAAGCACTATGACGCTATCTTCTAACTCAGATACTGCTTCCAACCTACCCATTGCCCTTGATGCTATGGGCGGTGACCACATGCCAGATGCCGCGCTAGACGGTGCCACCAAAGCCCACGCGCTTGGTATACCTATTATTCTTGTGGGTGATGAGGCTGTGCTTGCGCCCAAACTCGAGCAACGCGGCCTAGATATTGCTGTTCACCACGCAGAGGATGTCATTGGCATGGACGAAGCTGCGTCGGACGTGCGCAGAAGGCGTGACTCGAGCATCATGCAAACCTGCGGCCTGGTCAAAGCAGGCACTGCCTCAGCTTGTGTGTCTATGGGTCACAGTGGTGCCACGATGGCCTCAGCACTACTCCAGCTAGGACGTATCAAGGGTGTCGACCGACCTGCTATTGCTGCCAATATCCCTACTGCTACTGGCTTTGTATTGTTACTAGACGCTGGTGCTAACGCAGACTGCCGCCCCCGCCACTTGCAGCAGTTTGCGCTCATGGGCTCGTTGTACAGTGAGGCAATGTTTGAAGTCACTAATCCCAGCGTAGGGCTCATCTCTATTGGTGAAGAGGACGACAAAGGCAACGAACTCACCAAAGATGCATTTGCTTTGCTTAAAGAAACGCCGCAGCTTAACTTCTACGGCAACGTTGAAGGACGCGACCTATTTAAGCACACAACCGATGTCATGATTACGGACGGCTTTACTGGCAATGTGATGCTCAAATTAGCCGAAGGCGAAGCTAAAGAGCTTTTTAGCTGGATTAAAGACGCCCTAATGAGTAACTGGCGCAGCAAGTTGGGTGCTATGTTGGCAAAACCTGCGCTCAAACAAGTCGCTAACATGCTTGACCCGGCAGAGTACGGCGCACAACCCCTGTTAGGCGTGAATGGCTACGCGTTTATTGGTCACGGATCTGCAGATGAGCGTGCTGTTCTAAATGCCCTCAAAACCGTTCACCGCGCCGTTCAAACCAACTTTTTAAGTGACATGCATGAGTTAATTGCGAAGACCCTACAAAAAACCTAGTTAGGTATTACAAGAATCTTCGACTAGATTGATGTGCTTGACTAAAAGATAAAAAGTAGCCATCTATTGGACGGCTCGAGTCTTGCTCGATCATATAATATTGCTGCTAGGTATTTTAAGCACCCTTGCAAAGCACGGCAAACGCAGGCACATCTTTACAAAAATTTTCAAACAATCACAAGCTGTTGACAAGCGTCAGCCCATCGTGTACCATCTTTAAGTTAGCTTCTCAAGCAGAGCAGCAAACACACAAAATTTAACGTGGAGCCGTAGTGTAGTGGTTTGCATATCTGCCTGTCACGCAGAAGGTCGCGGGTTCAAGTCCCGTCGGCTCCGCCATTCAAAGCTAGGTAAATAACCTAGCTTTTTTCTTTGCTTATTTCTAGCAACAATTCCATACAAAGCTGGGATCGATACTATAAAAATTTCAGGACATTTTATCCCAGAAGAATAGTCCATTAGCGTTGGTGGAACCTGTACTCTCAACAATGTGTAGCAGGTGCTCGTGTAGTTGCTATGCTCAGTCAGTAGCTTGTACGTTGCTCGAGCCGTGCTCTGTCTTTGCCAAAGCACACAGAATGATGTGAGATTATTTGCCCCAATAGGCAATCAAAAAGCCACCTCAATTTTTAGAGGTGGCTTCTTTGTTTATGGATGTTGTTGGATTGAATCCAATCGCACCAGCATCAGGTCTAACCTAATTGATTGTTGTCCTCTTCTTGTTGAGGTACACCTTCACTAGTAGAATTTTCAGTTTCTGCTGAGGCTTCTTGAGCATCATCCTGTTGGCTTGCAGGGCGCTTGCCATCACGGAAGGCAGCCGTGAGTAAGGCAGCTGCTTCAGCAGCGTCAATGACGTTATCTGCATCTTCAGATGTACCTGCTTCAGCAGTTGCTTCAGATGTAGGTGCAAGGTCGCCCGAGCTAGCCTGATTATCTGCGCTTGCTTCTACTTCGCTAGCAGCTTCCACAGCAGCTTCAGGTGCAGGTTGTTCTGCAGTAGTTGCATCTGCATCGGTAACATGCTCTGGCTCTGTACTAGCAGTTGCATCAGCAGGAGCTTCAGCAACTTCTGAAGGCGCTTCAGCTGCTTGTTCTGTAGCTTGTGCACTTGCGTCAGCGCTAGCTTCTACAGTTGTAGCTTCTGTAGTCGGTTCTGTAGAAGTATCTTCAGCAGGCTCGTCGCTACTATCTGTCAACCCAAACTGTGCAAACAGATCGGCATAAACGTCACCCAGTTTAGCGGTTGCCTTGCCACCTGTATCACTAGCAGCGTAGCTGTAATCGTAGTCAATACCAGCGCTGCGGCGACCACCACGGCGACCTTTACGTCCACCACCACGTTGTCCACCACCGGCAGGAGCGTCTCCAGCAGCGTCCATCTCGGCAGTGTAGGGCAGCAAGCGTTTACGCGATAAGCTAGCACGCTGTTCTACAGGATCAATATTGAGAATGGCGGCGTTGACCTCGTCCCCACGTTTAAAGTGCTCAGAGATATTGTCGATGTGCTCGTGCGCTAATTCGCTAATGTGAATCAGCCCTTCGATTCCTTCTTCAATCTCCATAAACACACCAAAGTCAGTGATGCCTGTAATAGGTCCGGTGACTTCAGTACCTGGTGGGAAGCGGTCTGGCAGACTGCTCCATGGATCGGGTTGGGTTTGGCGCAAGCCAAGCGAAATACGCTTTTGACCAACATCGATCTTGAGGACCATAGCGTCGACGTGATCGCCTTCGGTAACAACTTCTTTAGGATGCCGAATACGCTTAGTCCAGCTCATTTCACTCACGTGAATTAAGCCTTCAAGCCCCGCCTCAATTTCTACAAATGCACCAAACGGCGTAAGGTTGGTTACCGTCCCAGAAACTTTTTGCCCAATCACATAGTTGGCGAGTACGTTTTCCCATGGGTCGCTAACGAGTGACTTCATGGACAGGTTGATGCGCTCACGCTCGA